>JAHFLV010000010.1:0-16214 GCA_023264565.1 Candidatus Zambryskiibacteriota bacterium | reverse complement strand
TGATAGAACATGGTCGACATATTTTGCACCGACGCGGTCTTGTTACCCCAATCAAGAGGAGCACCGCCGTTATTGTAGGCGTAGTTGTAAGCAAAAAGTGAGCTCATGTCGGTCACATTGCTTACATCCCATTCGTGAATATCTTGATTGAAAACATGATCGTTATAGAACATGGCGGCAATATTATGTGCACCGCTCATATCCCAATCACCGATGTCGCCATTGAAAGCCGTATCCTGAAATGTTCCCAAGAAATATTGCACAGTGCTCACATCCCAGTCACTCAAGTCTTCATCCGAAAGACCGGTCGAACGGAGAGCATACGTAAGATCCGTGATATCAGAAAGATCGGGCGCGTCGGTCGCATTAAATGAAAGATTAACGCATCCGGCAAATGCTCCGGACATTTCTTTCCACACATTTGTGCCCCAATGATCAACAGAAAGCAACTTTTCCTTGTCACCTCCAAAGTTAAATTTTATAGCCGGGAACGTACCCGATATTTTGATCTGATATGTTCCTACGGCAGCATACCTATGAAAAGCATTTGTCGTCGTGCCGGTCGTGCTTGAACCATCACCCCAATCAACATCATAGTTGTATGTACGGCCGCCGACTGTAGGAATTTCAAACGACTTATCATCAGAAGTTCCACTATTGTCAGTTTTTACTGTAATAACAAATTCGTCCGGTTCGAACGCAATAACCGGCACCGCAGTATAAATATTCGTCTCACCACCCCATGCCGAAATCGCAGCGAGAGTTCCGTCTCCGGAAACCACAGCACCATACCAGGACGATTGTCCGAGGGCGGTATTTCTCGCCCACGTCGCCCCACCATCATTTGATGTAGATACATATCCGCTGTCGCCACCCGCTCGCCCATCGTCTACCGCTACAATGATCGACCCATCGGCAGAAATACCTGGATCGCTCCAATACCCATATCCAAGTTCTTCCACATCTCTCCATGTACTTCCACCGTTGGTTGATATCCTCATTTTTTGCCCAGAGACTCCTCCAACAATCGTTGAACCGTCTGCGGACATAGATATTCCATACCAAGAATATATTCCTCCTCCTTCGGGAATATTTTCTACCCACGTATCTCCACCATTGGTGGATATATACATTGTTCCGTCACCCGACCCAACAACCAGATCCATACCATCGGCAGAAGACGCGACAGCTTGCCAGGCATCAGTTCCAATATCGGTTTGTTCCATCCAACTCGCACCGCTGTCGGTCGAAATAAAAACTCCAGCGCCATACGCGACAGCAATAAGTCTGGTGCCATCGGCGGAAGACGCAATGTCTTCCCACTGCAACGAACCAGGATCAGTTCGTGCAGTCCATGACGTACCACTGTTTGCGGAAGTATAGATATACCCCGGAGACTGGTCGACGGCCGCGAGTTTGGTTCCGTTGGACGAAGACGTGACGGCTATCCATCCATGCATACCAGAACCGGTTTGTTCGGTCCATGTAATTCCCCGATCCGTCGAAGTGTAGATATACCCGTTATAGTTGGCGGCCACAAGCTTTGACCCGTCATAAGAAGACGCGATCTCGGTCCAGTTCCGCACACCAGAATTAGTTTGCTCGGTCCAATCAAATACAACAGATGCGGCACTCACCAACAATGGCGCAAGCAGAAAAACCAATGACAAAAACGGCAGCCATTTTTTTAACGATTTATTTAGGAACTTGTGAGTCACGCTAATAATTATACCAATATGTTGGCGTAAATTCTGATATACATTTTTTCACATGCGGAACAGATACTACTGACAGTTTGGGACGAGGTTGGAACCCTACTTACCGAAAAAATAAAAAGCGACGGCCAATACTATTTGAATAAAAAAGGCTAACCAAAACTTTCTGTGACCAGGAACTGAAGAAGCAAACTCGTATACGGTCAGAGATAAGAAATACAGGATCGCCGCCGCTACCCCAACGACGAGCAAATTCGGACCCTCAGGATCATTAAAAAACGCAAATGGTATTCTCGAGAAAATGATCGCGGTTATGCCCAAGATTAGAAATGAAGTCTTTTTTGAATTGAGGTTCATATTGTAATTATAGTAGAAAATAAAGCTAAATATTCTTGCAAAAGTGCGTCACGAATCTGGACAAGTGAATCCTTGGTAATCTGGTTTGGCCAGTCATGCATGAGTTGCAAAGCCAGTGCCAAGTTGCCATTCCGAATCAAAATCTGGATCCGTTCAGGGACCGAGGTGCGCGAAGACGTTGTATGATGCGATGTATGCGAACGGGTTACTACACCGGTGTAGTCCGCACTCAGAGCACCATACAGAGCAGTGATTTCTTCAGGAGAAAGTGCCCGATCATACACCCGCACATCATCCAGACTGCCATTGAAGTATTCATTGAAAGCCGTGGCGGTAAGACCAATAGCAAAATGGCTGGTGTCAGGCACGTCATGAACAGCATTAAGCGGTGTCATTTGGCCAATCAACCCGCCGTCAACATAGAGTTTTTTTGTCGAGCCATCATAGGTGGTTAAAACATTGTGCCAATTTCCGTCATATATATTTATCGGGTCAGCACAGCTTACGAGGTCATCGCCCCACCAGTAGATGTCGAGCCCATTAAAACCGCTACATACTCCGCTATCAAGACGAAATGCCGTCACTTGATTATCATTTCCATAATTTCCCCATCCGATGATTCCCTGAACTCCGCCTGCGCCGTCGCTCTTCATCCAGGCTGAAAGTGTATACGGACTATTGCCGATAGGAATCTTATTTGACGGTGAGGCAAAGCCAACATAACTAATTATTCCGTCACCAGTGAAATTAAAAGCGCCGCCAAAATGACCTTCGGTCCAAACAACCGGACCGAC
The DNA here is from genome assembly GCA_023264565.1 of Candidatus Zambryskiibacteriota bacterium. Taxonomy (GTDB): domain Bacteria; phylum Patescibacteriota; class Minisyncoccia; order Phycocordibacterales; family DATGWK01; genus JAHFLV01. Next base: position 13,348 of record JAHFLV010000010.1, on the reverse strand, counting down.
AACTTCACCATCGCTGCCATTTCCTGTCGCGTCTCTTATGGATGTTCCGCTCCCCTCATCCAATTCCCAATGAGCGACGAGGCCGTCAGCGAGATTAAAGCTTGCATGAGTTACAAATGGTGCACCCGCACACAGAAAAAAGAATGCAGCAAAGTATATGTATTTATTAGCACAAAACATGAATGAATTATATCAGACGAAAATTGGCTGAGAGTTTGGAACCTTTATACTAAAAATTTAGTTCCCGCTTCGGCAACAGCTAGAGAAAAATCATCACCAACATTAATGGTAAACAGGGGTAATTTTGCTTCTTCAAGAATCTGCTTCTTTTGCTTATCTCTCTCAGCAACATCAGGCCTATTGTGATAACCCCCATTTAATTCGATCACAAGCATAGGAACAAACGAAAGATTGCAGATAACAAAATCAAGGTGTCTTGGTAAAACTTTGTTTCTTCGGTTATAAAATCCTTGACCATGATTTGTATCAACCACATCCGCAATTCGCATTTTAGGAAAAATGTAATATTTGTCTGAAAACTGCTTCTTTAATTCGAAAAATAAAGCCGCCTCTTTCTTATCCATAACACTCAATCTTTTTCTATAACCAACCACCTTCGGCTGATCTGATTGGTTAACAATAGGCACATGATGAATAACAAGATGTTGTTTTTTAGATCTTTTGATTAAGATCAGAATGAGAGCGAAAATGACTATGTATAAAATTACTTGCATTTGTTGGTTGTGTTCCCCGGTCTAGAACCATCTGATTTAGGAAAGCCTATGGGTTATTTAACGGTTTTCAGTATATCAAACTGACCCGTCTCGGTCGCCTTAAAATGAGACAAATGCGACACTCACCTGTGTTATTTTTCTCTGCGAATTAATCTTTACAAATGAAATTTTTATAGTACAGTATTTGCGGAACAACTGAATAGAACCTTGTCATCACCCACTCACCACCAACCCCAGGAGTAGCTGAAAATGCACACGAAATTGATCCCGTTGTTAATCGGCCTTTTGATCGCAGGTGTTTCGATGGATGTGAACCAAGTTCTCATCCTAACCGGCACCGACCCGAGCGCGAGACGCTCAGAGTCGTACGTGGAACTGGAAGATGGAACCGAACTTGTTCTCCAGGAAGGAGAAACTGTCACTGTTTTTGACAGCACGTCAGGAACAATGACTCAGCGTTCGGAAACTGGATGGACTCGTACCCCTGTTAAGTCAGGAACGGAGGTCCGTCTAAAACCCGGACAACTTGCCTATCTACCACTCGCTTCATCTCGAACATCATCCGCAAGGAAGCGCATTGTTCTCAACTACCCGCCCGTCTCTTCTGTATGGCATCTGCCAGCTGGCCTCTCTCAGCTCACTGCACTACTTCGAGAAAAAGGACATGAAGTCCTTCAGCGGTATGGCCATATCATCGGCCTCGAACATGTGCTCCGTGAGCAAGATCCCGGTGGAACAGACCAGGTACTACAAACGATCCGAAATTCTCAGAGTGACATCACTGCGCTTTACAACGTTCGCATGACACTCGAAAGAATCTCTCGATCAGTCCCAACCGCCGACAGATTCGTCGTCGAGCGGAATAACGTAACCTACGTACCGGACGGTTTCGAAGGAACCTTTGCGGGACTTTTCCGTACGGTTCGCAATCGCGACCACAGCATGTGGTATCACTACTTCGTCGATGTGGAGCTGCCATTGGTCCAGGACTTCAAACCTGAGATCTACGGTATCTCCGTAAACGACGAACGACAACTTGTCGCGGGATGTGTTCTCGCCTCGCTCGTAAAGGAGGCTTCACCCGCAACACTCGTCGTACTCGGCGGCAACTTCTTCACTCGGATGGGACATGCGTTCCCCTTGCCAGAGTTCGTCCAGTTCTTCGAGTTTTGCGATGCAGTCGTTTACTCGGAGGGCTACCAACCACTCTGCGAACTCGCAGAGACAGGTGATCCCCGGCACACGCCAGGCATCGTATGGAATGACGGCGGCACAGTCGTCGTTAACCCAAAACCTACAACCCCGACTTCATTCGAGACACTGCCAACTCCCCACTTCGATGGCGGAGCCATGCAACTCAGTCCTGATGTCGTTCACTCGCTCTACACCATGTCCAACTGTCCAATGGCTTGCGGCTTCTGTGCCATTTCGGCCGGAAGCGACACGTACCTCAAGACACCGCGCTTTATGTCGGTAAAAAGAGTTGCGGGTCACATGCAGGCGTTGGGCAACCGCTTCGACATCTTCGACGAGACTTTCCCGGTTAACCGGCAATTTGCGCTCGGCGAAGAGCTGAAGCGAATTGGACACGCTGCCACCTGGCAGTGCTACCTCACGGTCACGGAAGACCTTCTTGATCCCGATCGTTGCCAGAGACTTTACGAATCTGGCTGCCGAGCTGTTCAGCTCGGTCTTGAAACACTTTCCAGGGCAACACTTCTGCGAGAATTTAAATCGTGGAACCACCCTGATTCCTACGCCAGGATTCTCAACAACCTCCGGAATGCCGGAATCCAAACACATGCCTTCATCATCGTCGGCATACCTGGCGAGCAAGTTTCGGACAGCCTTCGATGGCTGCCCTTTCTCGATGATCACGGGGATGCGTTGTTGACCATTAAATCCGGTCGATACCGTCTGACTCGTGGTTCGCCCGAGGAACGGAAAGGAACGCATCACTCCCGGATCGAGGTTCTACCTGACACTACACCGCTTCATCTCAATCGGAACTTCGCGTACCGAGATCCTGCAAGGAGCCTCCGTAAAGATGTCGAAGCTGCTCGAGATCTTCTCGACGAAGCATGTCGGCGTCATTGGGCCTATGCGGTAACCTCCACCATTCCGTGGTGGACAAATCGCGGACGGTACTCGTGGCAGCAACTAGAAGCGATGGCAACCCAGCTTCCGCAAGAAGCGCCATCGCAACATCTCGAGCGAGCAGTCGCTCGGTTCGGGTCGGTCGTGAAAGTGGAGCTCGGGAAAGACATCAAATTCCCAAGTTTTGATGATGTTTCTACGTTCTCTCGTTCTCTTTGACTATAAAGGGGGCAGCCGCTTCGGTGGCTGCCCCCTTTTTTTATTTAAACAATCCCAAATTAACGACCGACTAATTCAAAAGAAAAATATTGAAAGTTCTATTAATAAACACAAAGACCATAAACAATCGGAGAAATGACCTGCACAAGCTGTAGTAAAAAAAGTCCAAGGGATGCAGCGTATAAAATCAAAATCGTCCACGGAGCTTTACCCCCGTATATCTCCTTCAAGATACTAACGCTTCCCTTTTTCTTCTTACTTTTATCTCCAAATAATTCTTTCCATAAAGAACTTAGAAAAAGTGCACCCGCATACATCAATCCGAAAGCAAACAAGCTCATCAAAGACTCGTCTGCTACATGCAAATCGCTCGGAAGATCGCAATAAGACTGGGCTATAAAAAGAACAAGTGAAAAACATACGCTGGCTGCAATTAACGATCTAAATACTGCTACACCCGCAAAAATCCACGTCGCAACAAAAAGAATCGCCAGCAAGACCGCAGTAATGGCGGGCATAATGTTGAATATGATTCCACATGCAAAAACCGCGACAATAATACTCAGAGTGACGATAAAAATCTTAAAGTCCCCTCTTTCTGGATTAAACCTTTGCCTTAGAGCCTGAATTAGTTTTGACGTATTCATGATGCGAATACCATACCACACTAACCTTGATCTATCAGATCCCAAAGTTTCCAATATGGATCATTGTTCTCCTTTCCAAATCCAGGTTTGAATTTGCCTAATTTTTTATAAAGTTCATTTTGAATTTCTGCAGCGTCAGTCCACGCATATTTTTCTTCAAAAATCATTCCTTCATGACCCAGGTGTTGAGACTGAAGATCAGATTCGATGGTGATATTTGGAGTTTTTACCTCTACATAGTTTACCCAGTGATAAGTAGTATCGTCATGTTCGCCATTTAAGAAGCTTTCAATTCTTATTGGCTCATCCATCAGTTTGATCTTTACCTTGGCGTTCAAATACTGAAGATAGTGATTCAATTTATCTTCATACTTGGCAACTTCTTCAGTTTTTGGTTTTTGTTTAAAGTATATTTTCATAAAATCTATCAATTATTCTGAAGATCTTTCTTCACCCAAAAGACTATCGCACCCTCTCCGGTCACACCTCGATACTACGTTGACTACTGCTGCCGATCAGGGACTCGAACCCCAATTAACCGCTCCAGAGGCGGTCGTCCTACCATTAGACGAATCGGCAATATATGGGCATAGCGCCCATTCGCACGTGTGAGCATGGTATCATTTCTGCGAGTTCTCTTCCACTCATTCTTCCAGAAAACCCCGCATCATGGCCCTTTTTACAAAAAAGCCCGCGCACGAATGCGGGGGCTGTGAAAATAGAACGGGTCATCTTCAGTGTGCAGTCGCCTCTCGGATTTCTTGAATGATCATCAGAAACGCCATTTTAGGATCGGGAGGAATTGAAGGATTAACATCAAGTGTAATTGGGCGTCCAATAAGCAACCTATCCGCCCCAAGTTTGATGGCTTCTGTGGGCGACAGACACTTAAGTGCATCGTGACCATTATCCGCCTTCACAGGTCTCCACTTTGGACGAACGCCCGCTGCGGTGACGGTCATATTACTGTCACCAAAAGCACGTTTTGCAATCTGAGCTTCCAATCCAGAGCACACAACCCCATCAAAGCCGGCCTCTTGGGCCAGTGTTGAAAGCCGATGACATGCGACCGATGTCTGGGATCCAAGAATCTCATAACACCCGACACCCGCCATCGTTGGCGCAACTACGCCGATCAGTTCAGTCCCGCCTTCTTTGGGCAAAGCTTTTCTCAAGACATCAATGCTCGAGCGAGTCATGCCCGGAAGCGAGACCATGACCATGTCAGCACCCCAATCTCGAATAATCATCGCTTCGGTTTCAAGAACCTCAGGAACATCACAGCCGCCAATATCAACACAAACATTCAGTCCATATGCCTTAATTTTCGGAATGATGCTGTAGCCACAACAGCGCAACGCCATGCCGAGTCGGAGACAAGCACCCGTATTGGACAAGTTGCGAGCCAGCCCGAGAACTTGATCATTCATCCATTGAGCATGATACGTCTGGACGGGACCCCGGTAGAAATCTGCAGCCACGATAATACGCTTCTCGGGAGAGAGGGTCACAGGAACATTGCTAGCCATTTTTTGACTCCTTAAGGTGGTTTGATCAATTATGTATTGATCGTGATTTAACCGAACATTCTGGGCAAAACAATACTTAAAAATAAGCGGTTCGTCAACATACGTTTACTTCTTCCCCTTCTTTATCGCCGCTTTAATAAACTCAGTAAAAAGTGGATGCGGGTCGAGTGGGCGCGCGAGAAATTCTGGATGAAACTGGGCACCGAGGAAAAATGGATGAACTTCACGCGGAAGCTCGGCGATTTCCATGAGTTGGCGATCTGGAGAAATACCAGAGAAAACGAGACCAGCTTTTTCTATGTCATCGATGAATTTTGGATTGACCTCGTAGCGATGACGATGACGTTCGTTGATGAGATCTTTTTTGTAGGCCTTTTGGGCAATAGTTCCCTTTTTCAAAAAACATGGGTACGAGCCAAGTCGCATCGAGCCGCCGTATTTGGCATTGGCCATATTTTCTTTTTGCTCTTTCATGATGTCGATGACTGGATGCGTGGTTTTTGGATTGACCTCGGTCGTGTGCGCATCTTTCCAACCGAGCACATTGCGGCAATATTCTACGACTTCAAGCTGCATGCCGTAACAGAGCCCAAAATACGGAATCTTATGTTCACGAGCATACTGAATGACTTTAATTTTGCCTTCAATACCTGTCGCACCGAATCCACCCGGCACAAGCACGCCAGAATATTTATTGAGCTCGGATAATTTAATTTTTCCAGTTTCAAAATCTTTTGAATTCAAATACGTAATGCTTGGTTTGCGACCGAGGGTAAAGGCAGAAAACTTTAAGGCTTCGAGAATAGAAATGTAGACGTCGGAAAGCGTGAATGAACCTGAGTCAAAATATTTTCCAACCACTGCAATTTTTACTTCGCCACGTGGCTTTTTTACTTTACCGACAAATTCTGTCCAACGAGAAAGATCAGTCACCCGCTTTTTGTGGTCGACATGGAGAACTTTGCACAAAATTTCACCGAGACGATCTTTTTCAAAATTAATTGGTACGTCGTAAATACTGTCGACGTCGGGCGCGGAAATAATATTTTCTGGGCGAAGATTGCAGAAGAGCGCGATCTTGTCTTTGCGCTTTTGGTCGATAGCCATTTCGCTGCGAGCGATAATGACGTCCGCCTGGATACCAACACTGTTGAGCGCACGCGACGCGGTCTGGGTTGGCTTGGTTTTCATTTCTCCGATCTTTGAAGGCATCGGCAGATAACTCACCATAATAATCGCCACATCGTCTGGGCATTTGCTTTTGAGCATTCGAGCGGCTTCGAGGAAAATAATATTTTGGTATTCGCCTACCGTACCGCCGATTTCCACTACCGTTACATCTGCATCAGCATTTTCTGCGGCCTTTTCGATTCTGCTGATTACCTCGAGCGGAATGTCTGGTACGACTTCAACGTTCTTGCCTTTGTATTCCAAATTTCGTTCCTTGCGAATAACTTCCAAGTACACACGGCCAGTGGTCATGTAATTCACCCGTGAAAGTGTGGTGTTTAAAAATCGCTCGTAGTTGCCCATGTCCTGGTCGGTCTCGTCGCCGTCATCCAAAACAAAAACCTCACCGTGTTCAGTGGGGTTCATAGTACCCGCGTCGACGTTGACGTAGGGGTCGATTTTAAGCGCAGTCACTTTGAGAGCACGAGCTTGTAAAATGAGGGCTATTGAAGATGAGGCGACACCCTTTCCGACTCCTGACATTACTCCACCGGTTACGAATATGTATTTGCGTCGCTTCATGGTTATAAATTAATGTTTTTTCCGAAAACTACTTTTCTGCAAAAGAGTTATTTTAGTCATGATCGAAGATATTTTCTAACAGCAAGGAAACTAGAAACCGCGCCGATCACGATACCTGAGCCGACGATGACCAAAAAGAGGTGGCCGAAATTTGAGGTGTAGTAGTCGAAGAGATTAAAACCGATAAAGAAAGTTTCGGTGTAATTTCCAAGCCAGAATGTCACTGGATACAAAAGCGCCAACGTAATGATACCGGAAATGACACCGTACAAAATACCAGTAATGACGAACGGACCACGGACATAGAAGTTACTTGCGCCAACGAGTCGCATGACAGAGATTTCTTCTTTGGAAACAAAGATAACAAGGCGAATGGTGTTGAAAGTAATGAGGACCGAAACGATTACCAAAACGATAGTCAAAATAAATCCAAGTTTCTTTGAAGAATTGATAATATTAGAAAGTTTGTCGATAGCGGTTTTGTTTTGGTAGTAGTTAACCTTGTCGACGATCGCCGTACCAGAGCTTCCAAGAATATTTTTTCCTTGGAGATACTCGGCAACACCTTCGTACTGAGATGGCTCTTTGGTTTTTACATTGAGCACTGCACCGAGTGGATTGTCGTCGAGTTCAGAAAGGGCCTGCAATGTGAGCTGATCGGTTTCGTGACGAGCTTTGAAATCTGCCAAAGCTTGTTCGCGAGTCACATAGGCAACAGTTTCGACTTCAGGCAAGGTTGAAAGGGTTTGTTTCAAAGCCAAAATATCTTTTTCTGGTGCGTTGGTTACGAAATACACATTGAGGTCAACTTTGTCGCGGAGTTCGTTCAAAGTTGTATTCAAAATCGCACTGCTGAAAATAAGCGCACCAAGTACCGAAAGAGTCACCACCATGACGAACATCGAGGACAACGAAACAAAGCCGTTGCGAACGAAATTAAAGAAACCGGCACGTATAACTCTTTTTACATTAGTTGAAAGCATTGGTTATTTTTGAAAAGCTCGCGCGGATTTTTACTGAGAAGCCACCTTTACTACAGCACATAATTTCCCTGCGGATCGTCGCGAACAATTTTACCACGGTCGAGTGTGATGACGCGACGCTTAATAGAGTCGACAACGCCTTTATTGTGAGTCGTCAAGATAATAATGGTTCCGAGGTCGTTAATTTTCTTCAAAATCTGCACAATGTCGTAGGTATTGATCGGATCAAGATTTCCAGTCGGTTCGTCGGCAATAATAATATCCGGCTGATTCACAATCGCTCGGGCAATAGCCACGCGCTGCTTTTCTCCACCAGAAAGTTCATGCGGATAGTTCCACATCTTTTTTTCGAGATCGACGAGTTTCAACACATACGGCACATCGGACTGAACGTCTTTATCTTCGCGGCCGGCGACTTCCATGGCATAGGCAATATTTTCAAAAACAGTTTTTCCGGAAAGGAGGCGGAAATCCTGGAAGACCACGCCGATTCGGCGACGATATTCGTTGATGTGTTTGCGCGGTAATGCGTGAATGTTCACCGACTCAAGAAAAACCTTGCCTTTTGTGGGCTTTTCTTCAGCCATAAGCATCTTTGTGAGCGTGGTTTTACCCGCGCCAGAGTGACCAACAATAGAAATAAACTCGCCCGGGTCGATTTTAAAGGTTATGTTGTCGAGAGCAACGGTTTTATCAGAATATATTTTTGAAACTTTATCAAAGTGGATCATAGGATTCAGGAATTATAACACAGTGAAAAATCCTACAAATCCTTTTCTGCTTCAATGAAAAGCTCGAGGTCACCGGCAAGTACCGCGTCTACATTGCTGGTTTCGGCATTAGTTCGATGATCCTTCACCATTTTGTATGGATGGAAGACGTACGAGCGAATCTGACTTCCCCATTCGATACTCGTATTTTTGCTGATATACATTTCACCTTCTTTTTTTACTCGTTCTTCTTCAAGGGCTTTAAAAATTTTACCGCGCAAAATCTGCATGGCTTTTTCGCGATTCTGAGCCTGTGAACGTTCGCCGTCAGCGTGCACAGAAATATTAGTTGGAATATGAACAACGCGCACTGCGGTTTCGCGTTTGTTGACGTTCTGTCCACCTGGGCCGGATGATCGCGCAAATTCAACTCGGATATCGCTTTCTGGAATTTCGAGCTCAGCTGCCTTTTCGAATTTTGGAATTACTTCGACAAGTGAAAAAGAAGTGTGCCGCATTTTTTTAGCATTAAACGGTGAAATGCGAACGAGTCGATGCACGCCGGATTCATTTTTAAGAGTGCCATATACCCCACCACCGATGCCACCCGAGCCATCTATTTCGATTGTGATATTTCTGTAGCCGCCGTGATCATTTTTATTTTCATGCAAAATTTTCGCGCTCCAGCCGTTCGCGGAAATAAATTTCAAATACATAGAAAGCAGGATGCTTGAAAAATCTTCGGCATCGTCGCCACCCGCTCCAGAAAAAATCGTCATGATGGCGCCACCACGATCGTATTTTCCTCTACCCTCTTTTTTGGCTTTCAATTCGCCGATTTCTTTTATAACCGTCTGCGCCCGATGTTTATCAGCCCAAAAATTCGGATCATTCATTTGGTCTTCGAGTATGCGAATTTGCGCATCAATTTCTGCAACTTCATTCTTTTTTTGGTCAGCAGTTTCTTTCATATTGGAGTCGACAGCGGTCGTTGTATATCAGTGAGAATACCATGTGTTTTGGCAATAAAAAACCGCCGACACGGTAAGGGGTAAAAATCAAAGAAAAACGCCGGGCCCAAGAACTGGGCCCGGCGGCGTGCGGGTTTTCTTCTGAACCTAGTGAGGACCAAGTCCATCAGAGAAACCCGTGGGGTCTAAATAAACAGATCGTTGTGAACGATTATGCAACAAACCCGCGGAAAGCAATAGTAATACAAATATTCTCTTTGTCAAAGAATATCCATTTTCTGACTTTTTATAAACCCTTTAGAGCCACATCGCGGGATCGAACCGCGGACCCCCGCTTTACGAAAGCGGTGCTCTACCAACTGAGCTAAAGTGGCACGTCATACGATCTAATTTCTGGAGCCGTTGTCCGGGATTGAACCGGAGACCTCGTCATTACCAATGACGTGCTCTACCAACTGAGCTACAACGGCGAAGAGTACTTTGATATCTGCTTCGAAATGAACGCCATAAATTTCTACTGAAATTTTGGCTCTATCTCGGCTGCCTTCGCAGCCTCCGAGAGTCATTTCTCAACACATATCAAAGTACTCAGACAAGCATGATAGTACACTATTCAACGATTTTCAAAAAATCCATCTTCCCTAAGAAACCTTTCCGAGAATCGGCAAGTGGAAGTTTCGCTCTTTCTTTCTGCCAGCCTTGCGATTTCCAAAGGCAGTCAGGCTCGAACAAAGATACAATGTCTTGCTACCAAAACGATTCAAAATTTCATCGATAGTGCTATATAACTTTTTTGAAGAATCAGTCGCTGTTTCAGTTTGAGTAGAAAAAAGATCTTGGGAAACATGTGAAATGGGTACAAGTCCAAACAGTGTCACGCCGGTGGCGCGATACATCATTGAGGGATCGTACACGGAACCAAAAGATTTTCGAATGGCATCGAGAATAATATGTGGCAGTGCCGTGGGTGTTGGCATTACACATTCGACTCGGCGATATCTAAAGTCTCGAGTTTTCAAAAAGAAAGACACGCGAGTTGCCGCAAGAGTTTCTTGGCGGGCACTGCGGGTTACGAGTTCAACATGCCGAGATAGTTCTGAAAAAAGAAACGTGGGGTCTGAAGTTGGTGGCATAAAAGTTTCCGTACTGCTCAAAGATTTATGTTTTGAATGTTTGCCCGGATGAACATCATGGAGTGATCGTCCACAAAGTTCGTGCCAAATTTCGAGTACTGGTTTGGCACATCTCTCTGAAAGCCACGCTTCGCCTTTATCAACAAAATCTTGCGCCGTGGCAATACCAAATTGTTGCAAATATCGCGTAGTCTGTGGACCAATTCCCCACACTTTTCCTAATGGAGTTTTTTGGAGATAGTCAGGAATTGAATTCAGAGGAATAATTGTTCGGCCATTAGGTTTTTTCCATTTTGAAGCCACTTTTGCAAGAACCTTGGTAACAGAAAGTCCCATAGAAAAACTGATACCGAGTTCGGCATGTAAGGTGTCTTGAATGGTTATCGCGATTTCTTCGTATGACATACCGAGTTCGTGATCGAGTCCGGTTATATCAGCAAAACATTCATCGATGCTGTACCATTCAACCGACTCTGTATACCGACGCAAAATTCGATACATTCTCTGGGAAAAGATTTCGTAGAGCCGATAATGAGATGGAATGATAATTACTTCCGGAAAAAGTTTACGAATTTCATGCACCGGCATTCCTCGACCAACGCCAAGTGCCTTGGCTTCATAACTCATAGCCGAAGCAATTCGACGCTCTTCACCAGTTACTACAGGTTTTCCTTTTAAAGATGGATTACAGGCGACTTCGCAGGCAACAAAAAAGGCGTCCCCGTCGACATGCAGAATTGCTCTAGGAAAATCAGCTCGGAATTCTTTCTCGGCTCGTTCTTTTTTATTTACCGTATCTCCTGACCACTCCTTTGACGATTGCAGTGATTTTGAGTTCATGTTCAGGATAAATAGGTTTAAAATTTTTGTTTGCGGGCTCGAGCCACACTCGACCCATTTTTTGTCTGAAATATTTCATAGTCCATTCCCCATCTACTTCAGCAATTACAATGTCACCATCTCGAGCGGTTGTGGCACGTTCGGCAATCACAAGATCACCTGGAGCAATATGCGCATCGATCATAGATTCACCGTCGACTTCGAGAAGGTATGTAGCATCCTTTCGACGAATGAGAAAATCGTCGATATTCATTGAGTCAAGTTCTTGTTCTTCTGCTGGAGCAGGAAAACCGGCTTTGACGAGACCAAGAAGTGGTACTTCGCCCAAAAGCTTATTTGGAATCAGACGTCCGCTCGAATCTTTTTGCAGCGCGCCTTCGTCGATAAGTTTGGTAACCAGTTTATGAATTGAGTTTTTAGATTTGAGTCCAAGCAAAGCCATCATCTCCCGATACACCGGCATGCGTTTGTGCGTCGTGTAGAAAGAAAGAATTTTTTGCTTATAGTGTTCGCTCATGAAGTTTTAAATAATTTGAATTAGAAAAAGTGAAGAAATGAAAGTGAGTTTGCAAAGAAGGTTCGGTTGGTAGTTCCTCTCATTTTCAACATAAGCATACGATGTTCGCGAGCTTCGCTTTTGTACGGTTTACCCCGAAGAATCTTTGAATCAATCTTCTTGTTAAGCTCTTTTATTCTCTTTTCCAATGCTGGTGAAATATGTGTCATAGACATATGTTTATATTCTTACGTTATTAATTTAGTGATATGTAGAGTATAGGTGAACGATCGTTCACCGTCAAGAAAAATGGCATGTGAATAGCATTGTAGAGAATATTTCCCGCACGAAATCAAGTGAACGCTGAGGGAAAAATTAGTAGAAATTTTGAAAAGATTCGAGCAGCAAAAAAGACGCTTTCGCGTCTTTTTCTTTTCCTTATTCTTTTGAACACCTTACTAACTCTGCGCGGCCAACCGGGCTCGAACCGGCAACCTCTCACGTGACAGGCGAGTGCTCTAACCAGTTGAGCTATGGCCGCAGTCCGTACAATGTACCAGATTTGATTCCGGCTTTCAATTCCCCATCAATTCTCTGTGTCGGGGGCGGGGATCGAACCCGCGACCCCGGGCTTATGAGTCCCGTGCTCTACCAACTGAGCTACCCCGACATATTTTTAGTTTAACTACCAAAACAGCTACCCCGGCACCATAATGAAGACCACAGCAGTGGCGGGCTTTAGTGTATCAATTTAGGCAAAAAACTCAAAGCTTCTTTTGAAAAAATCCTATGGGCACAAAGCATAACAAAAAACCCCGGTCTGAAACCGAGGTTTGCCCCAAGGGGCGCACGTAGGCACAAGGGAACGCGTGTGCATCAATCTCCTAAAGAAAACTCCATCCACGCATGACTCACAGGAGCGCCGCGCATTCGGCCAAGCTTCCCCTGGTCAGGTTCCTCGCGGGGACCAGAACGGAGCTCATCGCAGAACACCTGCACGACATCGACATCAAGATCCTCAAAGACCACTGCGGGGCTCTGGTCAAAAAAGCGAATCACTCCGCCCCTGCCCCGCTTCAAAATCTCAAAGCCGAGCCGGACCGACCGCAAATTTTTTGCAAGTGCGGCAAGGTTCTTCATTCCCTGGGGCGCGTTTTCGGAAATTCCAACAACGGCCAGGCTATAGAACAACTCTCGCTGGGCACGGTACAGCTCATGCACAATAGACATACACGAT
>JAHFLV010000032.1 GCA_023264565.1 Candidatus Zambryskiibacteriota bacterium | reverse complement strand
TTTCCTTCAGCAAAACGGAGCATACCGTGACCGATATGTTTGGTATGGTTTGCCGCGCGGTGGTTGGTAAATTCAAGGACTTTCAAAATAACTTTGTAGTAGTCGGTTTGTTCATTTCCAGTAATAACAATCGACTGATCAAAATCAGCTCGGTCGAATTTTGCTTTTGCCAAACCAAGCTCTTTGGTTTCATATGTCGGTAAGCCCTGAGAATTTACGAACACACGAGTATGCAAATCGTATTGCTCACCCTTAAATACAACCGCGCCATCGCTTTTTTCCAAAATTCCTTTTTTCAAAAGTTCTTCGACAATAAAAAGTCCGAGCGGCGCCATGTCGCTTTCAAAGAAATAGAGATCGAATTTTGTACCGAGTTTTTTATAAATAACTTCAAAATGATCAAGGCTGACCTTCCTTCCCCAAGCATAGAGTTTATTTATTTCTGGATCAGATTTTTCGTAGACAGCTTTATTGATTGTCTCGATTTCTTTTTTAGATTCTAGATCGGCATCATAGGCAGTTGAACCCACCACATATGCATGTCCGACAAAAGATACTTTGGCGTCGAGAGTTGCATCCTCGGCAGGCATTTTTGTATGCTCTTTTTTCATTCCCCAAATTGCCTTGGCAACTTGCGGACCCACGTCGCCCTGGTAACAGGCACGAGTTAGATTCGCTCCACTTTTTTCAATAATTCTTGAAAGCGATTCGCCAATCGTATTACTCATCATGTGACCAATATGAAATTCTTTGAATGGATTTGGATCGGTAAACTCAGTCATGATCTTTTTACCTTCAAGATTTTTGTTGCTGCCAAAATCTGAACCGACATCGAGAATCTGCTGCAGGGCATCTGCGAAAAACTGAGTTGAAAGCCTGATATTTAAAAAGCGTCCAGCGACTTCGTAACTTTCAATATACTCATGCGCGTGGTTGGCGGAAATCTTTTCGAGCGGCAATGCTGCCGGATCGATTTCTTTATTTTTTATGAAAAGTGAAAAATCACCATTCGAAATGTTTTTTGGATGCTCCAAATCAGTCGGCTCAATATTGAGTCCGATCTTTTTCAATTCTTCTGTAATTATGCTGCGAATGTTTTTCATGGTTTTATTTCCCCGTACTTCCAAAACCTTTCTCTCCCCGTTCGCTTTCTGAAATCTCTTCTACTTCTACAATCTTCACTTCTTCAAATTTTTGAATACACATCTGGGCAACCTTGTGACCTTTTTCAAACGTATGTGATTCTTTTGAAAGATTAACCATTCCAACCATAATCTCGCCGCGATACCCCGAGTCTACGACACCACCCATAGTTTTCAATCCAATTTTTTGTGAAATACCTCCCTTATCCCAAACAAACCCAACAAAGCCTTCTGGAATTTCCATCTTCAATCCAGTTTTTACTTGAACTCTTTCGCCAGGCGCGATAGTTATTTTCTCTCGAGTCAAAAGATCAAAACCTGCGTCTCCAGGACGAGCAAAAGCAGGTATCGGCAACTCTTTGTCGAGTCGGATGATTTTCAGTGTAAGTGACATGCCAGAATTGTACCGTATCCCCGAGTTTTATCGAACTCTTATCGGATCTTAAGCTTTTCTGTAACAATCTTATGTACCGCTTCGTGAACCCCTTCTGGAAGCATGCAGACCATTCCCTTACAGCATTCGATTTTGACCCAATTTTTGTTGTTTTTAGCCATATAGAGCGCACCATTACGAGAGTTTTCAAGGTGCATCAAATTGTCTTCCGCCACATCTTTTTTACCTTTCAAATATTTCTTTTTTCGCTGAGCAACTTTTTGCTGCAACCATTCCTTGCTAACTTCAAACGGCACATCGAGATAGATCACGAGATCAGGCCGTGGAATTGCAAAAACGGTGTGTTCCATTTTGTCGAGCCAGTCGAGAAAGGCTTTGCGTTTTTTCGGATCGTCAATTTTTCCTCCCTGATGAATTTGGTTTGCACTGACATAGCGGTCAGCGACAACGGTGTAACCTTCGTCGAGCCATTTTCGAATATTTTTGCTGGATTCGAAACGATCCGCCGCGTAAAGTACAGACGCGACACGTGGATCCATTGCAATAAAGTCACCGTACACACCCGTAAGATATTCGCCAATCAACGTTCCAAAAAAGTTTTCTCCGTATCGTGGAAAATCAATAGTTTTAATTTTGACTCCTTCTTTTTTGAGTCGGTCACTCAAAAGCCGCACCTGAGTTGCCTTACCTGATCCATCGATACCGTCGATCACAATCAGTTTTCCTTTTTTGATCGTCGCTTCTTTCATATTCGGCGCGGTTTTTGAGGTTTTTTGCATTTTCAGGTTTTTTATTTTTTTCTTAAAATTTTATCGATCTTGTTCGCAATCACAATCATATCTTTTTCTTTCTTTCCTCGAGTCGTTTCTGCAGCGGTGCCAATACGAATTCCTGATGGATCAAACGCTGAGCGAGTTTCGTATGGAATTGTATTCTTGTTAACAATAATTCCGGCTTTCTCGAGCCGATCACTTGCTTCACTTCCGGAAATTCCCTTCCCCTTCATCCAGGTATCGATAAGTATCAAATGACTATCTGTACCGCCAGAAATTATTTTCCAACCAAGCCATTCGAGCTGAGCCGCAAGCACCCCAGAATTTTTAATAATCTGTGCAGCGTATTTTTTAAAGGCAGGAGTCGCAGCTTCTTTCAAAGCAACCGCAACAGCGGCAATTTGGTTTTCATGTGGACCGCCCTGGAGACCCGGGAAAACCGCTTTGTCGATTTTGCGGTCGAGTTCGCGTTCGTCTTTCTTCACAAAAATCATGCCGTTACGCGGACCGCGCAAGGTTTTATGCACGGTTGTTGTTACAACATCAGCATATGGAAACGGACTTGGATATATACCGCCAGCAATAAGGCCCGCAACATGAGACATGTCGACCATTAAAAAAGCGCCGCAGGCGTCAGCAATTTCTCTGAATTTTTCAAAATCAACAACGCGCGGATACGCAGTAAAACCAGCAACGATAATATCGGGCTTATGTTCGAGCGCGATTTTCTTGAGTTCGTCATAATTTAAAACCTCGGTATTTTGATCAACTCCATATGGAATCTGATTCCAAAATTTTCCAGTCACAGAAACTTTGTGGCCGTGAGTCAAATGCCCACCTTGGTCGAGACTCATACCCATGATTTTTCCATGAGGAGAAATGAGCGCAGTGTAGACCGCAAGATTTGCGGGTGAACCAGAGAGCGGCTGCACGTTCACATGCCAATTTTTTGCTGACAAACCAAAAAGCTTCAACGCGCGCTCTTGTGCAAGGCGTTCGATTTTGTCGATATTAGTCTGGCCGCCGTAATAGCGTTTACCCGGATAGCCTTCTGAATATTTATTAGTGAGCACCGAACCAAGAGCCGCGAGCACATCGTCTGAAACATAGTTTTCCGAAGCGATGAGATTAATAACTTTTTTCTGGCGAATTGCCTCAGCTTTAATCAGTTTTTCGATCGCTTTGTCTTTCATGGATGGTGGGAAATTTTTTGAAAAAGCGTCGCCGCTTTGTTGTTGCTTATAGTAGAATAAAGGTCGTTGATTTACAAACCTAACCAACTCAGCTATGAATCCGACCAACCAAAATCCAGAAAAACCAACGAGAAATGCGGAGAATTCGATCGAATCAGTACAGCATACAGAGATTCCATTGGCAGGCGGCGGGTTTGTTCTCGTTTTAAATACTCATGCGCAGATCGGACCTGAGTCCGAAGCAATGCTTCAGGCGCTTCATTCGCGTTCAATTGGCGGCATCAAAAGCCATTTGAAGGTGCTCGCGGCCAAAGGTCCAGAAAATTTCATGGCCAACTTTTATGTGGGCTACGGGCATAAATCTATCGGCGATTGTGGTACCTGCACAATGTTTATTGAAGGAGTTTCAATGCTTGTTGCCAAAGCTATTCAGGATTTCCCGCTGTACTCTGGTCAGGAAGCTTCAACCCGATATATCGATTTTGCGAAACAAAATTTTATTGATCCAGTTGGCACTGTAGAATCGAAAGCAATTTTAGAAGACTGGCGCGCATTTTATTTGCGCGGCCTCGAGATCTTAATTGCCGATCTCCAGATGCGTTTTCCTCGCGGCACAAACGAGGACGAAAAAATTTATTTGAAAGCCATCAAAGCCCGAGCCTTTGATATCATGCGCGGCTTTTTGCCATCAGGTGCATCGACCAACTTGGCATGGCACAGCAACTTCCGCCAAGCAGCAGATCATTTGATGCGTTTGCGCCATCATCCCCTCGCCGAAGTTCGTGAGGTTGCAGAGACAATCGAAACTGCACTCAAGAAAGCCTATCCAAGTTCATTCGGTCATCCGAAATTTGAAACCACTGAAAATTTCAATAAAGAGTGGATGAAAAATGCGTACTATCACACTGCCGAAGCGGGTTCTATTTCTGCCGCAGATTTTCGCATGTCACGAAACAACATAGATCGAAATATGCTCACCGAATACAAAAAACTTTTACAGGAAAGAAAAGCCAAAACCGAGCTTCCAAAAGAACTCGGTGAATGCGGCACCATGCAGTTTGAATTTCTTCTCGACTTCGGTTCGTTCCGCGACGTTCAGCGTCACCGCGCAGTTAACCAGCGCATGCCGCTCATTGTTATGGACCACGGTTTTGAAGAATGGTATTTGAGTGAATTGCCGACCGCATTCCGCGCAGAAGCAGTTGAATTTATTGCTGCACAAAAAGCGAAAATTGAAGGCCTCAAAAAAGCGGGCGCTGGAGCTGCCCAAACTATTTCAAAAGAAGAATTGCAGTACTACATTCCAATGGGTTTCAAACTTCCAAACCGCATCACTGGTCCACTTCATTCTCTTGTCTACCTCGCCGAACTCCGCGCGACTCGTTTCGTTCACACCACTCTTCGCAAACGAGCAATTCAAATCGCCAACACACTTGCTTCAGAATTTAAAAATGAAGGTCTTGTGATTCATCTCGACAGCGATCCTGATCGATTCGACATCAAACGCGGCGAACACGATATTGTGCAGAAATAGGTAGAACAAAAAACCGGCATCTCGCCGGTTTTTACTTAAAATGCTTCGCCAACTTCGGCCCGCTCTGTTTTATATAGTTTGAAGATGTTGCATCGTATACAAGCTCCGGAGTTTCGGTAATTTTTTCAAAGCGGATTTTGCCGATAGGCTGGCCATGGCGAATAATAATGTCCTCGAACGGACGAACTTCGAGCGTAAGTTGTCTTCCCTGACCTTCACCTTTTTGACCCCAACCCCATCCCGGGTCAATAAATCCTGCATAGTGAGAGCGAAATTCTCCGCTGCGATCGTCCATCGAAACCATTTCACAGGCAAGCCCCGGCGGCACGCGAACCGCTTCATTAGTCGACAAAATATAAAACTTCCCTTTCTCCAAATAGAGATAGCTGTTTTTGAGTTTTACTGGCTTAAAAAATTTCTTTGAATCAAAGTGCGCGATCTTCGAAAGATCGAGCGGAGTTTTTGTTTCGATTCCAACATAGCCCAACACATCACCTTCGAGGTCGATCGTTAAAATGATCGAGCCGTCGCCATCTTTTATTTTGAGTTCATCATATGTAAATGCTCGATTTTTTCTGGTGCTCCAAATGAGTTGATACTGGCGCATTGCAAGCTCGATTTCGAGTTCGTTCAAACGCGTATCGGCATTGAAAAAACGAAGCTGGTTGAGCGAGATGCCTTCAAAAAGTTTTACTGGAAACGTTTTTGGCATAATAGCGATCCAAAGTTCGCCCTTATATCCTGCCGGTGCCACCATGTCATATCGAGGCACACCATCAGCTAACAAACGCACATGCAAATCTACGCGACCACTGGTGGATTTTGGATTACAAAAAGCGTAGACGGATTTTGGTAAATCGAGCGATTCATTTAAACGCGCGATATACATTTGATCCTGCACCAGCGCCTGATCGAGCGAAAACTTTTCTTTTTTTATTTGCTTCAAAACTTCTCGAACTGTTTCGCCAACCCGCGGTTGAAAAATTCCTTCGACTTTATAAATTTCGGCCGACAAAGAGATGTCGAGCGACGCGGGACGGACATTTTTTTCCTCTGCTCCGGAAATGAAACCAGCCTGGATCATTTGCAAAATAGTCTGATGCGGAAGTGCGCCTTTCTGGTTTGGAGCGAGTGCGGATTTCATGGAT
>JAHFLV010000009.1:22911-25972 GCA_023264565.1 Candidatus Zambryskiibacteriota bacterium | reverse complement strand
CGGCTGCAAAAAGTTTCCTTCGAAAATTAAACCAACCGAAGCCACCGACATTTCTCGCACCCAACTTTTGAAATGGGTTGAGAATGGCGAGATTCCAATTTTGATCGGTACACATGCACTCATTCAAAAGTCGGTGAAGTTTAAAAACTTGGCATATATTATTATCGACGAACAGCACAGATTCGGAACCGCTCAACGCCAAAAGCTCCGCCGCAAAGACGATTTCGCTCCGCATTTGCTTTCTATGACCGCGACCCCAATTCCCCGCACACTTGCCCTCACTATTTACGGCGATCTTGATTTAACCTTGCTCGACCAAATGCCCGCGGGCCGCAAACAAGTAATTACAGAAATTATTTTGCCGGACGGACGCAAAAAAGTGTACGAAAAAATGCGCGCCGAACTCAAAGCCGGTCGCCAAGCCTATGTCATTTGTCCACGTATCAACGAGCCCGATCCAGACAAAGAAATGGCGTTGAACGTAAGATCGGTCATGGAAGAAGCTGAGCGACTCCAGCGCGATGTGTTTCCTGAATATGAAATCGGCATCTTGCACAGCAAAATGAAAACCGAGGACAAGGAATACATCATGAATGAATTTAAAAAAGGCCCGAGCAAAACCATCGATGGCAAAAAGAGCGCGACCCCCGGCATCGACATTTTGGTCGCCACGTCAGTCGTCGAAGTCGGCGTGAACGTGCCAAACGCAACCGTCATTTTAATTGAAGGTGCCGAACGTTTCGGCTTAGCTCAACTTCACCAGCTCCGCGGACGTGTTATTCGAAGTAATCATCAAGCATATTGTTATGTCTTCACCGAAAGCAAAACTGGAAAATCGATTGAGCGATTGAAGGCTTTGGTGTCAGCAAAAAACGGTTTCGAACTCGCGGAGTTTGATCTCGTGCAACGTGGGTCCGGTGAACTCTACGGCCGCAAACAATGGGGCATCACCGACCTGGCTATGGAAGCGATTAAAAATATAAAGATGGTTGAAGCCGCTCGTCGTGAAGCCAGCGAACTTTTGAAAATGGATCCGAATCTCACAGGCTACCCTCTTTTAAAAGAAAGGGTTGAGGCCACAAAGGGTGAAATTCATTTTGAATAAACGCAATAACCGTAACTCAGCAGCAAATACACAATTTAAAAACCCCGGACCCCCGGGGTTTTTAAATTTCTCTCTAGCTAAAATTAGTTGGCCGCCGCTGGGGCTGTACCAGGATTTGCTACAGGTACCTCACCAGGAAACATCCGATCACAAGAAGCTCGGCATGATGTGGCTTGTGCTTGGCACTGATCAAGTCGAGTCTGAACATCTCGCTCCGCGATATCGACACAAGCAAGACAGACGGTGATACTACACAATGAATGGATTCTTGGAACGGTATGCTCACACTCTCCGATTGGACCAACATTACAAGAACTTCCTTGAGCACAAAGAGCACGACGCTGAGTTCGTTCTTGATACAAAGGCTTGGTGCAAGCATTATCTACTTCGAAACAATAGTTTCGACATTGCTGTCGATTTTGAAAGCGTGGTCCACCCGGCCACATAATAACCGCGCTCTGATAGTTGAGACCTTTTCCGAAACTGTCTTCTGTTTTACCGTTCACACAAGAATAATCATCCTTATCGGTACTTCCATCACCGTCATTATCAATACCATCATTACACTGCTCTTTTATGGTTGGAGTTTTAGGAACTTCTGCGGCGACAGATACAACATCTGTAGTAGTTAAAGTTTCTGAAGACAAACCTGGTGTAATTGTTGCCGCAATAACCGCTGACATATATCCATTCATTTTCGAAACCGGACCAAACGATGGATTGTTACCGAAATTCGCAATCACAGCCAAAAGGGCCGCGAATGCGAATGTTCCAGCAAGAATCTGCTTGCGCGTATATATATTGTTCATACTCTATATTGTATAAAGTTTTTTATATATGGGAACCTAGGCGCGTGGATAGTCCTGATCGTGTATATCTCAATTACTTGAAAGAATCAGCGGCTGCGGTAGCAATCGCGAAATCTTTTTCGTTCACGATTTTGTCGCCATTCAAATCTCCGAGGCAAACATTTTTTCCAACCATTCGGCTCTTTGCAGCGCACGGACCCCACACTTCTTTAATTTTTGAAAGATCAGTCGCATCAACAATTCCGTTTCCAGTCACGTCAGCGGTTTTGATACCACCGTTTCGAGGGGCGATTGTGTTTGGTAACGTGGTAAAGATATCTGGCTTGATAGTTGCACCCGAGTCAGTAGCAGGAGTTGTTGTGGTTGAACTCATGGTGACAGGACCAGATGGAATTTTGATTGAGAATGTTCCAGCGCTTGATCCACGTCGAGTACAAGGTTCATGCTTTGAACAAATCATGACCATGATTCGGAAACCATCGTATGTTTTGCCCGCATTCTGCTGTCCTACCATATATCCAGGCACAGTCCACTTCATCTCTTTGGTATCTTTGTAGAACATTGCAAGATTTGAAACAGACTGGTTTACGAACTTATGAGTAGCACCGTCCTGCCAATCACGAGTGAGGTATACAAGCATCACGCTAGTCTCAGTTTTTGTTTCATCGTAATCAAACTTGAGCGTATATGTTTGTCCTGCGATCAAGGTCTCTCCACCCTTTGGAGAAGCTACTTTAACTTCAGTGGTGTTTACGGCACGAGTTGGTTTGTCAGGAGTCGCGGTTGCTGTGTCCCATTTTGGACCTACGCCGATTGGATCGATTGAGATTGGTGGAACTTGAGGTTTGGTGTTTCCGCAACCATACAACGCGTTGAGTTTTGCTCGTGTTGCAGCGCCAACGATTCCTGTGGATGTTGTAAGACCAGCGGGTTTGAGAATTTCACTTGCAAATTTTTCCTGGAACTTTTTAACGGCAGTTTCAGAAAAAACTGGTTCGGCGGTTACCGACGCGATGCCGTTTTCAGAAAGAATTTTATTCAGCGCGACAACATCATCTTTATTAACCACACCTTTTGCATCGAAGTTGGTTTTAAAATCGTAGCAAAACTTTGCCTGTTGGTCTGGCTTCATTGCGGTTCCAATTGT
>JAHFLV010000009.1:0-22901 GCA_023264565.1 Candidatus Zambryskiibacteriota bacterium | reverse complement strand
GCACGAACCGGAGCGACCGGTGTTCGTGCGGGGCCATACATGGTGTCTGAAGAAAGTGCGAATGATGCCTGTGGCGTAATAAGCGCCGCAGCAAACGCGACCGCGAGTAAACCCGTAGTAACTGTAGTAAATTTTTTCATACGTTTTAGATTATTTGTAAATTATTTAATTAATTCTTTCAGAATACCCTGTACCCTACATGACGCCAGGATTCATTTACCCTTACATGTACGGTAGCACAGAGAATTGATTAAACAACGTCGTTTGTTATCATTCGAGGGTTGTATATGTTGATTTTCACATGACTTTGCACGCGTAGCTCAGTTGGTAGAGCGTCCGTCTTATACACGGATGGTCCTTGGTTCGACTCCAAGCGCGTGCACATTTTTTAAATCTTACGTACAAAATCACCCCATTCAGAAGTGGGGTGATTTTGATACATATATATCTTTTACGGCTTACACCAACTCTGAATGTTCGATATCGAGTTTCTTTTTTGGGATGATGCCGTTGGCTACAAGAATTTTTTCGAAGTCTTCGCGTTCGACAGTTTCAACTTCGGTGAGTTTGTCAGCAATGGCTTTGAGTGCCGCTTTGTGTTTTGTCACAACGTCATTCGCAATCGCGAATGCATCGCTCATTATTTTAGCAACCTCATTGTCGATTTCGGCATTTACTTTTTCTGAATAAACCTTGTCTTCGATTCCCTGTCCAAACATGGTGCGTCCACGAGAACTTTCGAGTGCCATCGGACCAATCTTGTCTGACATACCGTAGCGAGTAACCATGTCACGAGCGAGAGCAGTAGAAACCTGAAGGTCATTTGAAGAACCAGTGGTGAGATCGTCGAAAATCATTTTTTCTACAACATAACCACCGAGTGACACGGCAATGTCTGCCAAAAATTCTTTCTTTGACTGAAGCTTTCGGTCTTCAAGCGGCAACTTCAAAGTGTAACCTGCAGCACGACCTCGAGAAATAATTGAAACTTTGTGGACTGGATCAGCGTATTCGAGAACTGAGGCAATGAGCGCATGGCCCGCTTCGTGATAGGCAGTAATTTCTTTTTCTTTTTTAGAAAGGATGTGACTTTTTCGTTCAGGGCCAAGCATGACTTTTTCGATTGATCGAATGAGGTCGTACTGCGCGATAGTCGTGCGGTTTTCTCGTGCGGCCAAAATCGCACCCTCGTTCATTAATGAATACAGATCAGCACCAGAGAAACCTGGAGTTCGTTCGGCGATAACAGAAAGTTTTACATCTTCAGCAAACGGTTTTTCTTTTGAATGCACACGCAAAATTTCTTCGCGGTCGTGGCGATCTGGAAGATCAAGCACCACACGGCGATCAAAACGACCTGGGCGAAGAAGCGCCGGGTCGAGTACGTCTGGGCGGTTGGTTGCAGCCATAACAATCACCTTCTCTGTTGGCTCGAAGCCGTCCATTTCCACCAAGATTTGATTCAGGGTTTGTTCGCGTTCATCATTTCCACCACCAGCACCGACACCTCGAACACGGCCGACAGCGTCGATTTCATCTACGAAAATAATTGCTGGAGAAGAAAGTTTAGCGACCTTAAAAAGATCGCGAACTCGAGACGCGCCGACACCCACAAACATTTCCACAAACTCTGAACCAGAAATTGAGAAGAAAGAAACACCGGCCTCACCCGCAACAGCACGCGCAAGCAATGTCTTTCCTGTTCCTGGAGCACCCATTAACAGAACACCTTTTGGAATTCGGGCGCCGATTTCAAAAAACTTTTTTGGATTTTTCAAAAAGTCGACGATCTCAGAAAGTTCTTGCTTAGCTTCTTTCACACCAGCAACATCTTTAAATGTCACTCGAGACTTTTTGTCATCAGGAGAAACGAGACGTGCTTTTGACTGACCAAAAGAAAAGGCTTGCATGCCCGCGCCTTTTACCTGGCGGGTCATGAACCATAAAAAGAAAATGATAAACAAAACTGGAATCAAAATTGGAGCGAGATTCAAAAGCCAGAAGACAAAACTACTTTCTTCTTTTACTTCGATACTGACAGTCGAAAGTTCTTTCTGTGTCAGGCCGTAATTAACGAGGGTTTGGGTCAGTGCTTCAGCACCTTCTTTTTTAGAAGTTTTTGCGGTGTTGTCTTTATAAGAAATTTTGAGCGTATCCCCTTCAACCACAACTCCCCCAACCTTGTCGGCTTTAATATCCGCGGCAAGTTGAGAAACTGGAATTTGATCCGGCTTAGCTGCAGCCGAATTCAATGTTGAATACAAACCGATAATAATGAGGAAAACCAAAAGTGCTGAAGCGACATTGAGCCACATTCTGTTTCGCGGATTCATGTTTGATACACCACCACTCTTCTTTATAGTCACTCTTGTTTTCTGCTTTTTCGGTGATTGAGTATTCATTCAGTTATGCGCTCTCGCGGCTTTAGTTATCGCCTCTATAATAAATTTTGCTTCATCATATCGGATATCTAAGGAAAGATACAGACATATACTTTTCCGGAGCACGCGTCAGAATTCCTTTCCAGGAATTCTGCGCTCCATCTCACCCTCGCATACTTTTATTTCACAAAGAGGTAGCTGCTCGGGTTCCGACAGTCTCCTTCAAAGTACATGTCTGTATCTTTCGTTACTTCTCCAAAGAAGCGATCCACTCTGTTATAGTACAGATGTGTCAGACCTGATTTTCAACAAAAAAGCCACATTTAACTATGAAATCAGCGATACCCTCACCGCCGGTATCGAGCTTTTTGGCTTTGAAGTTAAGTCTTTGCGAAAACATCAGGGTTCGCTCGATGGCTCATATGTCACGGTCCGTGGTGGCGAAGCCTTTTTGATCGGCTCAGATATTCCTCCATACCAAGTCGGCAACACTCCTCCGGAATATAATCCTCGCCGTGAACGCCGACTTCTTTTAACAAAAGACGAAATCGCTTCCCTCGCCGGACAGTCTGGCGGCAGTAGCGGCGGCAAAAAAGCGAGCTCAAAAGCTGGTTTGACAGCAGTGCCAATTTCGGTGTATAATATTGGCCGGAAAATTAAAGTAAAGATTGGTCTTGCGAAAAGTAAGAAGAAATTCGACAAACGCGAGACGATCAAAAAACGAGACACGGACCGCGACGTTCGCCGCGAGTTCAAGGATCGTTAAACACTGCAATTACAGAAAAAGTTTTTTGACAACCCGTCGGCCATTCGCCCAGTGAATTTTTTGATGATTTTTAATAAAAAATTTAGCGGGGGGATGATCGGCCTAGACAGGAAATAACAAACGCATGTGCGACGCGGAGATTCGTGACCTCCTTAAACGTACGAAAATCACAACTGCAAAAAATTCAGTTGCAAAAGCTAAGTCTGTTCCTTCACCTTACGGTGTTTGCAGCTTCGCTTTCTCTTTCGCTTAATCGCCTAAGGGACGCTCAGTTTGCCCGAGCTTGAAAGGCAGACCTGAGTGTTATAACTTCAAGCTCTGATCGCGCGGTCTTTCTTGCCGCGTTTTCGAAACTAAGAGAATCGACCTGTTGATATTTTGTTGGCTTTTAAGTCAACGAGTTTAAATCCTAAAACCTTCTACGCGCTGTAGACTCACCGTTTGTTACTTTTTGCACGGCGGTTCGATTCCGCCCATCTCCACAAGCTTCGGTTTTTCGAGCTTCGATAGTTCAAAAACCCTTAATGGTAGCGATAGTTTAGGTGTTTCAAATCCACTTTTTCTGTCATATGCAATCCTATCCATAAAAACTAGTCTCAACACTAGTCTTTTGTCGTACAAATCTCCATCTTGCCAATACTGATAAGGGTTTCCTAAAATTTTGAACACTCGATTTAGGGGTGTTTCAAAGTCTAGTGGTTTATTCTTCCGTTGTTCTAATTTCGGTAGAGGGGGTGTGGTGCACAAAGACAGTACATTGCGTAAGTTCGTTGACGAAAGTGAAGAATACAAAGACCGTTGGGATTTATTGGGCTTATAAATAAATACACCTGTGGAACAGCGCTTTTAGAGAAGTATGCAAAAACTAACTAAGGAAGAGTTTTACGCTTACATGGAAAGTAATATCGGCTATATGAACGCAGAAATCGGTTTCTGGCTTGGTTTTTATTACGAGAAATACAAGAGTGATCAATGCACCCTCGAAGAAGCCTTTAAGGATTTGTACTCGATGCGAAACTACAATGGCTGGGACACCTAACCCGAGATTAGCTTAAAAGATTTACCTCCTTAAGACGCGTGGATAACAGACCACCAATTACAAACATTTTGATATAATTATACGAGTATACTTTTATCATGTTGAAAAAGAATAAGGAATCAAAAATCGCGGAGAATTTAAAGAAGCTCAAAAAGGAGCATCGGCTATCGCAAAGTGACCTGTGCAAAAAAGCAGATTTGGCCTATCATACAGTCGCCAAAATAGAGAACGGCGCGACGCCTGACCCACGTATTAGTACGATCATAAAACTTGCCGGAGCACTTCAGGTTCCCATTGATGAGCTCGTTAATTAATATGAACGCCCAAGTCAAATCAAAAAAAAGGGTTAGCGATCACGGTGAAGTTTTTACTAGGGAACGCGAGGTGGATGCGATGTTAAGTTTAGTTAAACATGAGACAGAACGAATCGATTCCCGCTTCCTTGAACCGGCTTGCGGTACAGGTAATTTTTTAGTGCCGATTCTTGAACGAAAATTGTCGGTTGTAAAAAGAAAATATGGCAAAAGCCAGCTTGAATTTGAACGATATTCAGTTGTAGTTGTAGGCAGTATATATGGTGTCGATATTATGGAAGACAATGTAAAATTGTGTCGCAAACGACTTTTCGATACATTCGACAAACACTATACGAACTTGTACAAGGATAAAAGCAAGGACGCAATGCGAGATATTGTAAGCTTTGTACTTGAAAAAAATATTCTCAGGGGTGACGCACTTTCCTTAAAAACTGTATCTAAAAATCCTGAACCAATTATTTTTTCTGAGTGGTCCCCTTTCAACGGAAGCATGATCAAACGGCGCGGCTTTTTATTTGAAGAACTTATTCCCAATAGTGCAAAAAACATAGACCTCTTCAAAAAGGCAGACATCTCGGACCTTGGTACACCTGCGTTTATACCTACGCCTGTAAAAGAGTATCCGTTATCTCATTTCCTACTTCTTAATTATGAAAATCCAAACTAATTACAATCCAGACGTTCTCTCTTGTCTTGCCAACTTAAGCAGCGATGAGGTGTTTACACCACCAAGTTTGGTAAACAAAATGCTTGATATGCTACCAAGTAATTTGTGGGAGAATAAGGATGCAAAATTTCTTGACCCCGTAAGTAAAACGGGTGTGTTTCTACGAGAAATTGCTCAGCGTTTGATTGTAGGCCTTGAAAAAGAGATCCCGGATCAACAAGAACGAGTAAATCACATTCTACAGAATCAACTCTATGGAATTGCTATTACCGAATTAACAGCTCTTTTATCTCGTCGAAGTGTTTATTGTTCAAAGACTGCCAATGGCAAATATTCGATAGTTGCTAACTTTAGAGATGAGCGTGGCAATATTATTTTTAATCGAACTAGTCATGAGTGGCTGCATGGCAAATGCAAATATTGCAACGCAAACCAATCAGAATATGACCGAGGTGATTTATTAGAGACGCATGCGTACGAATTTATTCATACGGATGCACCAGATAAAATATTTAAAAACATGAAATTCGATGTAGTTGTTGGAAACCCACCCTATCAGCTGAGTACCGGCGGTTCAGGAGTTCAAGCAACACCGCTTTACGATAAATTTGTATCTCAAGCAAAGAAGCTCAATCCTAGATACCTGACGATGATTATACCCGCCAGATGGTACTCTGGAGGCTTTGGACTGGATACTTTTCGTGACGAAATGCTACGAGATAATCGCATCCGCCATATTGTTGATTACCCAGAAGCTACCGACGCTTTTTCAGGCGTCCAAATTAAAGGAGGTGTCTGCTACTTCTTATGGGACAGGGATAATCCTGGAAAAGTTAAGGTTTCTACTTTTAAAAAGGATAAGATAGTTTCCTCTGAGGAACGTCACTTGCTCGAAGAAGGAGCTGGAACTTTTATACGCTACAACGAAGCGATAGATATTCTGCGTAAAGTAAAAAGATTTAAAGAACCAACCTTCGAAAAATTAGTGAGTCAACAAAAGCCATTCGGTTTTTCAACTACTTATAAAGGAAAACCAAAAAAAACAGATAAAAACGATGTGATTGTTTATGGAAGTAAGGGCTTGGGATATACGTCGTTAAAAGATATAACTTCCAACATTAATTTGGTGGACAAATATAAAGTTCTTATACCAAGAGCAGGCAGCGGTAGCGACAAATTTCCACATCAAATACTTGGTAAGCCGTTTGTTCCACCATTACACTCCGCAAGCTCTGAAACCTATGTTGCAATTGGACCTTTCAATACGAAACAGGAAGCCGAAAACGTTAGGTCATACATATCTACAAGATTTTTTAGGTTTCTTGTAATGCTAATGAAGCCAACACAAGACGCCTTAAGAAAGGTTTATTCATTGGTACCTACTCAGAATTTTAAGATGGAATGGTCAGACGATAAGTTGTACAAAAAATATGGAATAACCAAAAAAGAAATTGGTTTTATTGAATCCCTGATCCGACCAATGGATTAACATGAGCAAATTTTTTCCACAGAGGCCAGAAACAAATCCGACAATATATGCCTATGAGGATACCAATCCTCAATATAAGGGTCTTTTGAAGGTTGGTTTTACAACTAACACAGCCCAGACTCGAGTTGCGCAACAATACCCGACCGTGCGTCCTGGAGAGCTTCCTTACAAGATTGTTTTTGAAGAATCCGCCATGCGCAATGATGGGACCGTATTTACTGATCACGATGTTCACAATTCTTTGCGCAGTAAAGGGATCTTGAACCCAGAAGGAGAATGGTTTAAATGTACAGTAAAAGAAGTTAAGGCAGTCTGTCTAGAACTCAAAACCGGTGTTAAGAATGAGGATAGTCGCACACTCGATTTTGGTATGCGGCCAGAACAACGGACGGCCGTTGAAAAGACAGAGGCTTATTTTAAGAGTTTCAGAAAGGAGAATAAAAACAAAACGCCACACTTTCTTTGGAACGCAAAAATGCGTTTTGGGAAAACTTTTGCCACATACCAATTAGCAAAAAAAATGGGTTGGAAGAAAATTCTTGTACTAACTTTTAAACCGGCAGTACAGAGCGCGTGGGAAGAAGACCTAAAGACCCACATTGATTTTAGAGGCTGGCAATTCATTTCCCCAGGTGGTCTTACCTTCAGTAAAGCAAACAAAAAAAGTCCATTTGTGTGCTTCGGATCCTTTCAGGATTATTTGGGTAAAAACACATCGACAGGTGGTATAAAAACTAAGAATGAATGGGTGCATGCGACTGATTGGGACTGTGTTGTGTTGGATGAGTACCACTATGGTGCATGGCGTGAGAATGCCAAAGATCTTTTTGAAGCAGAGAGTAAAAAAGAAGAAGAATTTGGTGAGGGAGAAGGCATCGAGTACTTCGATGAAAGTGCAATGCCAATAACGACGGGTGCATACTTGTATTTGTCGGGCACGCCTTTCCGTGCAATTGCATCAGGTGAGTTCATTGAGGAACAAATCTTCAATTGGACATACTCGGACGAGCAACGTGCTAAGGAAAATTGGAAGGATGAACCAAACCCATACGCCTCATTACCAAGAATGGTAATGCTTACCTATCAGTTACCTGACTCTATTCGCGAAGTCGCTATGAAGGGAGAGTTTAATGAATTTGATTTAAACCTCTTCTTCTCTGCTGAGGGTGAGAACAGACATGCAAAATTTAAGTACGAAGACGAAGTTCAAAAATGGCTCGATCTAATCAGGGGGTCGTTTTCTGAAACAACGATTGATAACCTGAAATTAGGCGCGAAGAAACCACCACTACCGTTTTCCCATGCTCCACTGCTGAATGTGTTGTCACACACTTTTTGGTTCTTGCCGAGTGTGGCCTCATGCTACGCAATGAGAAATTTGCTCGAGCAAAAGCAAAATAAGTTTTATCACGACTACATAGTAATTGTCGCCGCTGGTACAAGCGCCGGTATCGGCGTTGCAGCGCTCGCGCCCGTGCAAAAAGCGATGGAAGATCCGTTGCATTCAAAGACCATTACTTTGTCTTGTGGGAAATTGACTACAGGTGTATCTGTAAAGCCTTGGGTTGGAATTTTTATGCTTCGAAACTCATCGAGTCCAGAAACGTATTTCCAAGCCGCGTTTCGTGTACAAACCCCCTGGACCCTGGTTAATCTAGACAAAAAATCACCCAACAAAGAAGAGATTATTAAACAGGAATGTTACGTTTTTGATTTCGCACCAGACCGAGCATTGCGACAGATTGCCGATTACGGCTGTCGTCTAAATGTAAATGAATCAAACCCAGAAAAGAAAATTGCTGAGTTCATACACTTTCTCCCGGTGCTCGCGTATGACGGCAGTGCCATGAAACAGATCGATGCGGCGGGTATTTTAGACATGGCAATGAGCGGCACTACAGCCACGTTACTTGCCAGACGATGGGAAAGCGCCTTGTTGGTAAACGTAGACAATGACACCCTACAGCGTCTGATGAATAATAAAGCTGCTATGGATGCGCTTATGAGCATAGAGGGTTTCCGTAGTTTGAATTCAGATATAGAAACCATTATCAATAAATCTGAGGCGGTACAAAAAACTAAAAAGGAAGCTAACCAAAGGAAATTGACTGATAAAGAAAAGAAAGAAATGAGTGAGGAAGAAAAAGAATACAAAGGCCTCAGAAAACAAATTCAGGAAAAGCTAATCAAATTTGCTACAAGAGTGCCCGTATTCATGTATCTTACTGATTACCGAGAAAGAAGCCTGAAGGATGTCATTACACAGCTTGAGCCGGGTCTTTTTAAAAAAGTAACAGGACTTGCAATGAAGGACTTCGAGTTATTGGTTGGTCTTGATTTGTTCAATAGCGGACTCATGAATGATGCTGTTTATAAATTCAAAAGATATGAAGATTCGAGCCTGGAGTATACAGGTATCAATAAGCACAAAGGCCAGGATATTGGCCTATATGACACGGTTATCAGCGCAAAAGAATACGATCAATCTTTTGTAGATAGCTCCACACAATAACCATGGCCGAAATAATCTACATTTTAACCAACGAGGCGATGCCCGGCTATGTCAAAATCGGGAAAACATCGACTGGTCTTGAACAAAGAATTCGAGAATTGAGTGGTTCTACAAGTGTTCCCCTTCCCTTCACTTGTTTTTATGCTTGCACTGTCAAAGATGCATCATTTGTTGAACATCAGCTGCACGATGCCTTTGATAATGACCGCGTAAATCCGAGGCGAGAATTTTTTCAGATCTCCCCTGAACGCGTCGTCTCTGCACTTAAGCTTGCAGAAATAGAGAATGTTACGCCAAAAAAAGATTACGTTGATTCACATGAAGACCAGAATGCACTCAATGAAGCAAGAAGGATAAGGAGTAGATTTAACTTTGAGATGGTTGGCATACCATTGGGGGCAGAACTCGTATTCAGTCGAAATGAAAATATTAAAGCAAAGGTTGTTGATACCCATTCGGCTGACTCTATTGAGATAAATGGCGAAGTGACTAGTCTTTCGCGATCCGCACAAAAATTTCTCGGTTACACATATGGTGTCGCAGGGACCGATTACTGGATGTATGGTGACGAGACACTCGATGAGCGTCGCCGAAGAATCGAAGCGGGAGAAATAGCCTCTTGATCAAGTAGCACAAACCACTAAACGGCTTGTGACGAACAAGGAGGCTCAAACACGCAATATAGGCGGTTATATGCCATTTGGATGGTAATGGGCGGTCTTGCAGAGCGTGTGGGGTCAAGCGTGCACCAAATTCTTCTCTGTATTGATATATATGTTCAGTCCCTGTTTTATTAATACCATGTGCCCCCATAGATCAGAATCATGCCGGTAAATACGGCCTCATTTTCAAGTCCTTCTCATTCGTAAGGACTGCACCGAATTCAAAAATCAAACTTTCTAAGGTGTTCCAATTTTTCTTTACCATCTCCACACACAAATCAAAAACACTCCACATGGAGTGTTTTTGATTTCAGGAGCTTATCCACCAGCCTTGACTTTATTCCAAAAAATCATCAAAATAGTGTGAGAAATTAGTTTTTTCCAACTCTTACGAAGGAGATTTCCAATGAAGTCCATGTTTGCAGGCCTCGTCCTTTCCCTTTCGCTGTCCGTGGCTTTCGCAATCAGCGGCTGTGCCTCGTCGGCTACGGCTACCAAGCCACAGCCCATCACGGCACCAAGCCCAAAAAACCGACCGCTGCCATCAAACCAGGCAATTCAGAGGACGTACCGAGTCGAAAACTCAACTCGCACGCCAACCCCCGACGGTTACGTCGATGTCGGATTCATGGACGTCTCGTTGGTTCCTGGGCCATTCATCGACAAAAACATTTTGGTGTACTGGCACATCACGGACGCCGACAACAGTTTCAAGCGGATTCACGAGACCTACAACACCAACGAGTTCGTCGCGACGCCCGCGGCCGGTTTCGAACCAGATATCCAGACCGTGAAAGAGAGCTACGAGATGCGCGTGTACATCGTCTGGAATCCAAAGGCGGACGCCAAGAATGCCTTCCGGTACACGGCCACGTGGATCACGGTCGAAAATACCAATACCGAAAGTTAGCTCATCTAGCCTGTTCCCCCAACCGCCACGCACACGCGTCGCGGTTTTTTCTTTACTCAAACTCCGCTTCCCCATTTGCCAATTTTCTTCATGATATAATTTTTAGCGAATCTTATTAATAAATAGTCACAAAAATATGGCAGATCCAATGGCAAACAATAGCGGAATGAACAACATGGGCGGAGACAAAATGATGTGTAAGTGCCCCCATCACAAAGTAATGCCGGTTTCATTTATCGTGATCGGTGCTTTGTTCTTGCTCCAAGGCCTCGGCATTTTTATGGGCATGTTGCCAGCAATTGTCACAGGCGCACTATTCATCGTTATGGGTGTTATGAAAATGAACGGAGGAAAGTGCAAGTGCTGCAGCAAAATGTAGTTAAACTTTCGATTCTAGAAAACAAAAGCCGGCGATTGCCGGTTTTTTGTTAAAAGAAAAACCCCGACGCTTTCGTCAGGGTTTTTGAGGTTGTGTAGGCGGCAAAGTGGATATAGGCACACGGCCGGAAGGAATCGAACCCACAACCACTGGGTTGGAAACCAGTTGCTCTACCAATTGAGCTACAGCCGTAGTACGAATCTATATAAATGATAACCGTTCATTACACTACGTCAAACCGTTGTTCACTTCCCTTTCACAAGTGAAAAAATCCTCATGCTACTATTATTGAACAAGTAAAAGTAATTAAGAATAATTTAAAAAATATGGGCAAAGAAAATAAAATCTGTTCACACGATCATCACAGCATCATTCCGGTGCTCGTCATTCTCATCGCTATCAGTTTCCTTCTCCAGTACCAGGGCATTCTCGCTGAAAACGCAGTTAACATCATCTGGCCAATCCTTTTGGGAATCGGCGGTATGGTCAAGCTCGTTGAAGACAAGTGCAACTGTTGCTAATTTATTTCAGCAAAACAAAAAGCGTCAGTCATGGCGCTTTTTTGCTGCCCGTGATATACCAAAAGTAATAAAAGCAGCGACCATGAACCCAGAAACTCCTCAATTTTATCTAAATGTCCCCGACACCTGGGAAGCTATGCTCCGGGCCTGCGAAGGCGCTCGAGACTGTATTGATCTCGAACAATATATTTTTGAAGAAGACACGATCGGCAACCGGTTTGTCGAAGTGCTTCGCAAAAAAGCTCGGGAAGGTATAAAGGTACGCGTCCTTTGCGACGCTGTCGGTTCATGGTTTTTGCTTACCTCTCGCCTCCCATGGCTCATGCGTAAAGACGGTATCGAAGTGCGTTTCGTAAACGTAGTCAGTCCGTGGCGAGTCCGAAAAATTTTCTCTTGGTTTTTCCGCGATCATCGCAAAATTTTAATTGTCGACAAAGAAGTTGGCTTCACGGGTAGCTCTGGTATTAGCGATGTCATGCAAAATTGGCGCGACACAAATATTCAGGTTCAGAGCGGCATTGTGGCCGAAATGCAGGCAACCTTCAATGACATGTGGGCGCAGGCCGCGGAAAAAAAGATCATGCGACGAATTCGCAAAGGCCGCGACTATGCCCGAGGTTTTCAGTTCGTCACCAATTCACCTCGGTTTAGAAAAAGATTTTTGTATAACGCCATTGTGGATGCATTACGAAATGCTCGCAGCTATGCTCATCTCACGACCCCCTACTTTGTTCCTGACCGCCGACTTGTCCGGGTGTTAAAACTCGCAGTCCAACGCGGCGTCGAGGTAAAAATTATTTTGCCGAAAGAAGTTGTCGAACCACTTGTTGGCTACGCCGTGCATACCTTTTATGAATCCATGCTCCGCGCTGGTGTGAAAATTTTTGAATATCAAAAAGGCTTTATGCATGCCAAAACGATCGTTATCGATGACGAATGGGCTACGGCCGGAAGCTTTAATCTCGACAGCTTGAGTTTCGTCTACAACTACGAAGCCAACATCGTCAGCACCGACCAAAATTTCGTACAGTCTTTAAAAAGTCATTTCATTGAAGACCTTTCCAATTGCGAAGAAGTTTTGCTCGATTCTTGGCTCCGCCGGCCGTTTACCCAGAAAGTTGTGGAATTTTTCATTCGCCCATTTCGACGGTTTCTATAATCCAGCAATAGTTGCCCAACCCCCTAATATCATGGTATATTTCTGGCACTGAAAACAGCGAAAAACCTCCCTATTTTCATTATAAATGTAAGTAAAAAACCTGCTTTGGCTACCCTACAAGTAAGAATAAATCATCAAATCCGGGCTACAGAACTCCGTGTACTCGCCGAAAATGGCGATAATTACGGGGTTCTTTCCCTTACCGACGCCCTCAAGAAAGCCGAGGAATTAGGCCTCGACCTCATAGAAATCTCTCCAAATGCCCTTCCACCGGTTGCAAAAATCATGGATTATGGTAAATTCCAGTACGACGCGAATAAGAAGCAAAAGCTCGCTAAAACCAAGGCCCACACTATAGAAACCAAGAACGTGCAGGTCAAAGTGGGTACTGGCGAGCACGACCTCGATCTTAAGGCCAAGAAGGTATCTGAATGGCTCCGGGATGGTCATCGTGTGAAGATTGACCTCTTTCTACCGGGTCGAACGAAGTACATGGATTTTAACTTCTTAAAGGAACGCCTTGGCCGAATCCTCAAGCTCGTTTCGGAAAACTACAAAGTTGCCGAAGAGCCAAAAAAGAGTCCAAAAGGCATCACAACGGTGATCGAAAAAGCACCGGCTACGAAATAGATATAAATATATGAAAAGCAACAAATCATTTTTAAAACGAATTAAAGTTTCCCGAAATGGAAAGATGACCTCTCGCCAGCCTGGAAAGAATCATTTTAATTCAAAAGAATCACGACGAAGCCAGCTCAACAAAAAGCGAACTGCTCCGTACACGATCACCAACAAGCTCAAGAGCCGTTATCTCATCAACGCATAAGCAGAAATAATTTATAAACCACCACAATGACACGAGTAAAGAAAGGCGTTAACGCCCTCAAAACAAGACGAAATATCCTCAAACAGGTAAAAGGCTACCGACACGGTCGTGGCTCTAAAGAGCGCCAGGCATATGAAGCAATCGCTCATGCTGGAACCTACTCTTTCGCCCACCGACGAGACAAAAAGGGTGACATGCGCCGACTCTGGAATGTTCGTCTTAACAGCGCCCTCCGAGAAAACGGCATGACCTACAGCAAGTTTATCGGTGCCATGAAAAAGAAAGGCCAGAATCTAAACCGAAAAATGCTTTCAGAAATCGCCCACAACAGTCCTGCATCATTCAAAAGAATTCTCGAAACAGTTAAATAATCAGCTTTCCTGGAATAGTAAAAAAGCCGCCCTCTTGGCGGCTTTTTGTTTGATTTTGTTCCCCCTTATACCATTGAGACATCGGCCAAAGACAGGACCCGAATCCCAACTGACCAAATGCCGGGTTCATCAATAGCATTAGCTTTTAAACACCAGCCCCTATCCCAAGAGACTCGAACGGCTCTCACGACATTCTCATGATCGCGAACAAAGCAAAGATTCGCATTCCGATTAATCGCAAAAAGATCCGAGTTGAGTCGCAGGGCTCGCGCACCATCTGATGTTTCGGTAATTTGAGCCAAGTAACACATCGTGGTGAGATTAACCACCGCACATCCACCAAGCTCATCAATAAGCTGAAGTTCGCTTGCCCCACAAACCACCTCATGAACGACAACACGCTGTTCATTATGTTTTGGTTCAATGAGCGGAGAAAAGTACTTCACGAAATTTTGATCAACCGACACGATTGGTCCAGATGGCAAGCTACTTCTTCCCGCACAAAAATGATCCCGGAAAATAAATTCACCTGTTGTTGCGGGTACGGTCAGCTCTGCTACGGGCCTAAGAAACGACTTGGCAACTTGCATCGTCATGACATCCCTCTCATAGAAGTTTGTTTAGAAACCCATCCCTAAGAACAACCTGCGCGAAACATTACCACAAGATATATCTTTTTAAAAATCCACCTCGTACCCCTTCCCTCGTTCCGGTGCTTCGGCCTTGAGGCCAAGATAGTCACGAACTCGCTGTGTGAAAAACAGCGCAACCTTGAGTTCACCATGAATAACAAAAACTTTTTCGGCGGTGGGTTTACCAGCAGAGTCGACAGCAGTTTCCAGAAGATTCAAAAGTCCATCGACATCACGATGTGCTGAAAAACTTTTAATGGATTCGATATGGGCTTTGACCGAAATTCTTTCGCCGGCAATTGTCACTTCTTTCGCACCCTCTTCGAGTTGGCGACCAAGCGTACCAACCGACTGAAAACCGGTCAGAA
Organism: Candidatus Zambryskiibacteriota bacterium; assembly: GCA_023264565.1. GTDB lineage: Bacteria > Patescibacteriota > Minisyncoccia > Phycocordibacterales > DATGWK01 > JAHFLV01. The sequence goes on along the minus strand of JAHFLV010000009.1, from coordinate 7,902 downwards.
GTAATGTGGCATTTGTATCAGGCAAAAAGATAGCTTCATGATGCGGAATACGTCCGCCAGATGACATGCCGGAACCAGCAATAATAATTTTTGGATTAGCGGTTCGCTCGATCTTTGCAGACTCGATCGGGCTTTTGATCATTTGTAGTTTCGGAAATTGAAAAATGTCGTCACCCGATGCAATTATCTTTTGGGTTTTATCATTAAAAAGCGCAGTCGATCGTTCATAAAGTGGCATCAACCGATTCGCCAGTGGCGTGTCGAGATACACAGGAATATTTTCAAGCTCATGTTTTTCAAACATATTATTAAGCTCGTACAAAATAATATGGGTTCGTTCCAGAGAAAAAGCAGGAATGAGTAGCACACCTTTTTTCTCGATCGTCTTTTTTACAACTTCTTTAAGTTTCGCTGTACCCTCTTCCCATGGTTCATGTTCTCGGTCGCCATAAGTACTATCGATCACTACATAATTTGCACCACTGAGCGGTTCGGTATCGCGAACAATTGAAGCAGGCGTGTTGCCAGTGTCGCCAGTGAAAATTATTTTTCTGTCAGACGCGCCACCGCTTTCTCCAGCTGCAACTTTTCGAGTCAGTTCAACCATTGCCGATCCGAGAATGTGGCCAGCATCGAGAAGTCGAGCAGTGATACCAAAATTTCCAGGTACGTTCACCAAACTATTCGCAAATGGTTCAAAAACTTCATGATATGGATGTGTTTCCCAATTCAAAAGAGCTTTGTCGACATCTGCGCGCGCATACATCGGTGCATCACCGTGCTGCTTTGCCGTTTCGGTCATTATTTTTAAAGCATCATCAAACATGACCCCGGCAATCTCTTTTGTTTCCGGTGTAGAGATAATTTTTCCGGCAAAGCCGTCATGTACTAATTTCGGAATTCGACCAATGTGATCCATGTGTCCATGAGTCACAATGAGCGTTTGAATTTGTGTTGGATCGTATGGAAAGGCTTCTTTGTTTTTTGCATACGCTTCTCCCCCTCCCTGAAAAAGTCCGCAGTCGATCATGAGCCGACCAATTTTAGAATCAGCAGAATTTTCACCAGCAGCAGAAACCTCGAGTATAAAATTTGAACCAGTCACGGTACCGACACCACCCCAAAAAAATATTTTCGATCCGTTAGATTTTGATTTCATATCTATATCATACACAAAACAAAACCCCTCACCGCTTTCGGTTTCTAGGAATGTCCGGTTTTTCCGGTTTCGGTTGCCGCTATTCGCGGCTACCGCCTAAAACTCAAAAGTGGTGAGGGGCTTGATCGGGCGATCTTCGATATTTCCCTAGTTATTACTAGGTGGGTGTCCTCAAGTGTTCGATCGGAATTTGCCGAAGCAGACTCACCCTGAAACACCAATGTGGACTCCCTGAAAATTAGTTATTCGGAAAATATCTTGGATAACCCTACACTCATTATAAAACCCTGTGATTAAGAATCAATGAATTTTTTCTTCACGACACGCCTCGCAAAAAATACAATTACGAGAATTCTATTTCGGCTATATTTCTCCGTCAGCACATTCTTACCGAGATTATTCGAAGATTCCGTCGAGGTTCACATCGTAGAGAATTTTTTCCTGAACGATAGTGTAGTTTGTAAGTTCATTTTCAGAAAACCAATGTTTGATTTCCTTTTCTGACTCTGCAGGAGTACCTGTAGCGTGCACGAGGTTTCGAATCGCGCGACCATCGGTATCAGACATAGTGTATGAATCAAGCACATAGTCACCGCGGATTGTTCCAACGTCAGTTGAAAGCGGTTCAGTTCCACCAGTGATTTTGCGAACAATAGAAACTGCATGAGCTCCTTCCCAGACCATAGCTACTACCGGGCCACTGGTCATATAGTTTTTAAGATGAACTAAAATCGCTGCGGTGATTTCCAACGGATCTTCTGAAGGTGGTTTCTGGCCTTTATCCCGAGCGTTTTTAATTCGCTTTTCGCCAGTGATTCGGCGCCATTCTGGATCGAGAGTGTAATGCTGCTCAACCATTTCTTTGGTCGGCACAAGCATTTTCATTGCCACGAGCTTGAGTCCAACTCGTTCATAGCGGCTGATAATTTCACCAACAAGAGATCGCTGAACGCCGTCTGGTTTTACTATTACTAATGTTCTTTCTTTTCGCGGATGTGTTTTTGTTGTCATAAGGGCTTAAGTATAAGAAAAAAATGAGAAAAAAAGAAGGGTGACGACGGCTGAGCCGGCATCACCCCTCTGGAGGAGAGAGAGATCGTGGTTGATCGAACGACTGTCTGCACCGCACGACAATCTGTATATAACAGTACACCCAGCCTCTAGCGGGTCAACACGAGATATCCACTTTTCGTAATCGCGATAGTGTGTTCAAAATGAGCGCTGCGTTTTCCGTCTTTAGTGCGAACCGTGTAACCATCGCGATCGAAAGTTACTTTGCCAGTACCCTCGTTCAGCATTGGCTCGATCGCAATTACCATTCCCGGTTTCAAAAGTTCACCCTCACCCTTTTTGCCATTGTTTGGTACGAACGGATCTTCATGAACCTTGTATCCTACGCCGTGTCCCGCAAGACCTTCCGCCTGTCCAAAACCATACGGTTCGACGTATTTCTCTATAGCAGCCCCAATATCCCCAACATGGCCACCTGGGCGGATAGCCTTGATTCCAGCCTCTAAGGCCCCTTTTGTGGCCTTAATGAGCTTCTGAGCAGCCTCATCCCCCTTTCCCACCACCACCGTCACAGCGGAGTCGGTAATCAAACCCCCGTGGATAAGCCCCATGTCGATTGCCACAACATCACCTTCTTGGAGGATTTTTTCATCAGAAGGAATTCCGTGAACAACTTCATCGTTTATTGAAATACACACGCTGGCCGGATATGGGATTTTTACACCCTTTGGACGGTAGCCTAGAAAAGCCGGCTTGTCGCCATTTTGCTCGGCGAGTTCTTGGCCGATTTTATCGAGTTCAGTAGAAGAAACGCCTGGCACCGCCCGTCGTGCAAGTTCGTTTAAAATAGCCGCGAGTCGACGGCCACCTTCATGCAACGTTTTGATTTCTTCTTCAGTTTTAATTGTGATCATTGTGATATGCGGCACAGTTGCCGACAAAGTAATCGCGCCGAGAGTATATTAAAAAACTTTCAACTGAGCAAGAATGTCGGCGTGAACCTTTTCAATCTCCTGCTCACCGCTGACTTCGATGAAATTACAAATCGCAGGATTTTCCAAAGCACGTTTTTGAAAATATTCGATTGCCGGCACTACATCTGTATCAAACCAATCAAGTCTTTTATTGATTTGAATAAGACTGTCGTCGCTACGACCTCGATGCATCAAACGCGCAACCGCAACTTCTCGACTTATATTCACATATATAACATTAAGAGGTCGCTCATAGAAATTAAAAGCATCACTGAGAACAAGTGCTTGAGTAAGTGATCGCGGCGTCCCATCGATAATAATATGTTCTTCACCTGTCATTTTTTCAATCAACTGATGTGACCACATCCAAATGGCAATGTAGTCTGACTGGCGATCGCTACGAAGATAGATTTCTTTTGTGAGCTTACTTGTGTAACTTTCACCTTTTAAAAATTCTCTAAGTCCAGCACCAATTTCAACATAATCTAAAGCACGGCCCATAGTGTCGTTCTCTTTAATATATTTCTCAACAAGTTTTGCCTGTGTTCCCTTCCCGCAGCCCGAACGACCGATGAAGATAATTGTTTGAGGATTCATGCGGAAATTATAACAAAAAATCCCCGGTCGGGGATTTTTATGCGTGCCCTAGAAAAGACTGTCTGCAGAACTATAGGCTTTTAATATTCTCGGATTGAAACCTGAGCATCAACTTTCTTGATGATGTCGATCACAACTGAGACCACGATGAGGAGCGCGGTACCACCGATCGCGAATGTGGTGATGCCAGTAATTGCTCGCATTGCGAGAGGAAGAACCGCGATGATACCAAGGAAGCTTGCGCCGACGAGAGTCAAACGAGTGAGGATTCGAGCGACGTGCTGTGAAGTTGAAACGCCTGGTCGAACTCCTGGGATGAACGCACCGCTTTTCTGAAGATTCTCAGCGATCATGTTTGGATCGAAAGTAACCGCAGTGTAGAAATATGTAAAAACAAAAACGAGTACGAAGTAGAAGATTGAGTAGTACCAAGGATTACCCAAGAACGTAAGGGCTGCTCGGGCAACAGTCTGTACAATGTGCACGTTTACGTTTACCAAGAACTGGAAAATCATCTGTGGGAAAAGAAGAATTGAAAGTGCGAAGATGATTGGAATAACACCAGCCTGATTCAAGCGAAGTGGAAGGTATGTTGAAACACCGCCGTAGACCTTTGCACCACGAACACGTTTTGCATATGTAATAGGAATTGGTCGTTCTGCTTCAGTCACAATAACGACACCGAGGATAACCAAAAGTGCACCAACCAAAATCGCCAAGTACATTGGGATTTGAGCAGGATCGTAGATGACTGCAAACTGACTGACTGCTACAGGCAAACGAGCAACGATACCCGCAAAAATGATGATTGAAACACCGTTTCCGATGCCAAATTCGCTGATGAGTTCACCGATCCACATAATAAGAAGTGAACCTGCGGTGATGATTGAAATATTGAGGACGTATCCAAAAACACCGATGTCACCAATGACACCCTGGTTATGGAGTAATGCGAGGAAACTGTAACCCTGGATAATTGCCAAAGGCACTGTGAGCATTCGGGAGTACTGAGAAAACTTTCTTCGGCCGATTTCCCCTTCTTCCTGATAGAGAGCTTTGAGGCGCGGCGACATGATAGTCATGAGCTGCATGATGATCGAGCCCGTGATGTACGGACCAACACCCAACATGATGATAGAAAGTTTTGAAAGACCGCCACCTGAGAAGACGTTCAAAAGACCGAAGAAGTCGTTGTTTGCAAGAAAAGCCTGGAGTCGAGCTGCGTCAACGCCAGGAATTGGAATAGCTGCCAAAAGTCGAAAGACACCAAGCGCGCCAAGTGTGAAAAGAATTCTTTTTCTGATGCCCGCGTCCCGAAGAACCAAGCCGAGTTTTGTAAAAACAGTTTTCATGGTGGTGTCTTGCGCCTGATACTGCCCTACTGATAATGAGTACTATTTAATTGTACCGCCTGCCTTGGTGATTTTTTCCTTAGCAGATTCTGAAACAACACAGTCTTCAAATGAGAATTTCTTTGAAACTTCACCTGTACCAAGAATTTTAACACGAGGCAATTCACCTGCGTCTCGTTTTACCAAGCCAGCGAGAACAAGAGACTTTGGATTTACCACGTCGCCCGCTTTGAACATTGCTTCGATATCGTTGAGGTTGACTACCTTTGGACCGATTTTGAAACCTTTGTTGCTGTTCTTACCACGACCTCGGAGTTTTGGGAGACGCTTAATGAAGTCACGAATTTCTGGTCGGAATTTTGCACCTGCGCGAGCTTTCTGACCTTTTGTTCCTCGGCCAGCAGTTTTACCTCGCTTTCCTCCACGACCAACGTATCGGGCTTTCTTTTGTGGAGTTTTTGGTTGTATTTGATGAAGTTGCATATGTTTTATTTAGCTGCTTCTGCAGGTTTTGCTTTTCGTTCTCGTGGCTTTGAAAGCTGAGAAAGAGCTTCGAGAGTTGCTCGAGCAATATTGAGTTTGTTCTTGCTGCCCGATCGAACCTTGCCGCCAACGTCTTTGATACCAGCAAGTTCAAGAACGATTCGAACTGAAGAACCAGCGATAACGCCGCGATCTCGCGCAGGCATCAAGGTGATTCGTGAAGAAGAGAACTTTGCGGTCACTTCATGAGGAATAGACATTTCTGGTGTGAGATGCGCAGTAACCATGTTCTTTCGTGCATCACTGAAAGCCTTTTCGATAGCAAGCGAAGTGTCACCGGCTTTTCCAAGGCCAACACCTACCATTCCCTTTCGGTTACCGGCAACAAGTGCGACGCTGAAGCTAAATCGGCGACCTCCAGTCACAACTCGAGCCACTCGGCGAATACCAATAATCTTCTGATCAAACTCTGGCTTTACTCGGCTTTCTCGGCGAGCTGGTCGTCGAGCATTCTTTTTGAAATCTCGAGAGTCTCGTGGAGTTCGGTTAAAAGCAGCTTTTGGATCAGCAGCGGTTGCAGCATTTGCTCCAGTTGCAGCTACGGTTGGTTCTGCCGCAGTAGTCGCAGTATCTGTAGTCATAGTTCCTTCGTTTGTTTTATTTTCAGTATCCATACTATTTAAAATATAAGTCCGCCTTCGCGTGCTCCATCAGCAACAGCTTTGATCTTGCCTGTATAAATGTAACCGCCGCGATCAAACACAACCTTTTCAACTTTCTTTGCCATCGCCAACTTTGCGATTGCAACACCGATTTCTTTTGCATTAGCCAAAGGTTTGCCTTTGCTTTTTTCTGTTGAAACAGCAGCAAGAGTTGTACCAGTTGTGTCGTCGATGAGTTGAGCGTAGATGAATTGATTCGACTTAAACACAGAGAGTCGAGGTCGCTCTGTAGTACCAGAAACCTTCGCTCGAATTCGCATTCGGCGTCGGAGTCTTTGTGCTGTTTTGTGCTGAGAGTTGTTCATATGTTTGAAAAATATTTCGAGTGTTACCGTACGGTTTAGACGGTCTTCTTACCCTGCTTTCGGCGGATCTTTTCACCTTCGTACATAATTCCCTTACCTTTGTATGGTTCAGGTTTCTTGAGTGATCGGAGGTATGCAGTAAACTGACCAACCTCTTCTTTGTTGATACCAGAGATAACGATAATGTTTTTCTCCATCACAACTTTAATACCCTTTGGAATTTCCACGTTAACAAGATGAGAGAAACCAAGACCCATGACGAGCTTGTCGCCTTTCACTTCAGCTTTGTAACCGATACCTTCGATAACGAGTCGTTCGCCGAAAGGTTTGTTCACACCTTCAACCATGTTTGCGATGTGAGAAGCATATGTACCCCAGAGTGCGTTGTTTGCGAGAGAACTTCGAACTGGTTCGAGAGTAACGACTTTGTCGTTGATAGCGATTTTGATATCTGACTTAAAAGTTCTTGAAAGAGTTCCTTGTGGACCAGTCACAGTCAAAACATTGCCCTTGAGTTCGGCTGTGGTTTTTTCTCCTAATTCGATTGGTTTTTTTCCTATTCGTGACATTGTAGTTTTGATTGCTGAATTATTACCAGATCTGGAAAAGCACTTCGCCGCCAACATGAGCCTTGCGAGCTTCTGCGTCAGTGAGAATTCCCTTTGGTGTAGAGATTATTGAAAGACCGTATCCACGGCGAACTGATCGGAGGTTTGTAGATTTTTCGTAGACACGTCGAGAGAGCTTTGAAACTCTTCGAGCATCTTCGATCTTTGGTTTGCCTGAAACGTACACCAATCCAACTTCGATAGTTCGTTCGATTCCCTTTCCTTTTACTTCAAAAGATTTTACATAACCCTTTTCTGCGAGTTTTTCCAAAATCGCGAGGTTGAGCTTTGTGTGAGGCACGGTAACAGACTCGTGGCTGACTGCCCCGGCGTTCTTTAATTTGATTATAAGATTTGCAACTGAGTCCATAGAATAATTAGTTATAGATTACCAAGATGATTTCTTAACACCTGGAATCATTCCTTCGTTAGCGAGCTCTCGGAAACAGACACGACAGATATCGAACTCTCTCATGTATCCTCGCTTTCGGCCACATTTGAAACAGCGTCGAACCACCCGAGTTGGGAATTTCGGCTTTTTTAGTGATCGTGCGATGACTGATGTTTTTGCCATGGTGTGTATTGTGTATGTCGTATTGTTTTCTTTTTGTTTTCTTGGCCAGAAATGAAATACAGCCGTAACGGCTGTTTTTGATCTATTGCCAGAGAGGCCACAGACCACCGTTTCAAA
>JAHFLV010000031.1 GCA_023264565.1 Candidatus Zambryskiibacteriota bacterium | reverse complement strand
CAGGAGTTTTTCGATACGAGGTTTATAAACCTCTTTTGAAAGTCCGTACAAAATCGCGTGAAATTGCATGTTCTCGTAGGCAGTCAGTTCATTATCGAGACTTGGATCCTGGAAAACGATGCCGAAAGAATGACGAGTACGGTTCGGATTTTCGGTAACATTGTGACCATCAAGAAAAATCTCACCCGAAGTAGGTTTGAGAAGAGTCGTGAGCATTTTAATACTTGTGGTTTTGCCGGCACCGTTTGGACCAAGAAAGGCAAAAACATCTCCTTTATTTACATGAAGAGAGATATTGTCGACGGCAGCAAATTTCCCGTATTTTTTTGTAACGTTCTTTATATCTATCATTTTTACTTTTCTAGACTCTTAACAATAAAGACTCCAGAGGAGAGTCTTTATGGCACACGAATGTTATGAGAGGTGCTTTGAAACGAGCTTTGTCATTTCAAACATACTAACAGTTCCCTTTCCACCAAAGACTTTCTTGAGAGCTGCATCCGCATTGATGTTTCGCTTGTTCTTTGGGTCCTGAAGGTTATTTCCCTTGATGTAAACCCAGAGTTTCTTAACAACTTCTGAACGAGGCATTGGGCCAGCGCCGACAACAACAGCGAGATCAGGGCTTATTGTCATCGGTTTCATGAACGCAGAATTAACTTTTGGTGCCATATATATGTATTATTTTTATTATTAAGTTACCGAAACAGTATAGCACGTAAAATCCCTTGGGAAGGGGCTTAAAATGACCCTTTCCACACCAACAGAAAACCACCCATTTGGGTGGTTTTCTTTAAAAGTCAGCAAAAGCAGACTTTTTGGCCACATTTAGACTACATCTGTGACATAGGAGCAGACATGCTCTTTTTGCCAACCACAGTAGCGATAGCAAACATAACGACACCGAGAACAAGGTGGAGCCAATTGTCAGCAGAATTCGATCCTGCAATACCCAAGAGGTTACCTTCGTTACCTGAAGCGCCGAGCTGGAAGAATCCAACAACAGCGAGAACGAGGTAGATAATGCCTACGATCTTGATAGTCTTCACAGACATCATTTCACCCTTTGAAGCACCGACCAAGAGAACGATACCGATTATAAGGTGAATAAGGTTGTGAACGAGGTCAGTGTGGAAGTATCCCATAGCTCCAACGATTGGATTTGAAATAAAACCCAAAAGACCAACAAGAACGAAAACGGCACCAAAAACATATCCTAATTTTTTACCCATAATATTGGATTAATTTATAATCACATCTTTACACACTCTCTATTATACGAGATTGTAGGAAATGCTTGTCCCCAGCCTTTAGGTGCTATACTGACTGTCTAGACAATTTCTATGGAAAAACCCCAGTATCCAATGCGTATTAATAAGTATTTGGCGCTTCAGAAGCACTCAACTCGCCGAGGCGCAGATGACATCATCAAAAAGAACCAGGTCTTTATTAACGGCCGCTTGGCTGTTTTGGGTGACAAGGTAAACGAGGGCGACCATATAGAAGTTCGTTTCCGAGGCAAACCAAAGCCATATCTCTATTTTGCCTACAATAAACCTCGCGGAGTAGTCACCCATTCGGCCCAGAATGGCGAAAAAGAGATCAAACATGACGTCGCTCTCAAAGACGTCTTCCCTGTTGGCCGACTCGACAAAGACTCTCACGGTCTCATTATTCTCACCAACGATGGCCGTATTACCGAACGTCTCCTCGGACCTTCACACGAACACGAAAAAGAATACTTGGTAAAAACCAAAGAAAAACTTCGAAACAATTTTAAGCAAAAAATGGAAGCCGGCGTGAAAATCGAATTCGAACAAACCGCTCCATGCAAAGTGAAGATTTTAAACGAACGAACCTTTAGGGTTATTTTGACTGAAGGTAAAAAACATCAGATTCGCCGCATGTGTGTGGCTCTTTTCCAAGAAGTCGAGGATCTCGAGCGCGTTCGAATCATGAATATTGAACTTGGTAACCTCACCCCTGGCCGACATCGCGCCATTGAAGGCGAAGAGCTCGCCGAGTTTTTGAAATTACTGGATTTGGCGTAGGTAGATCAAAATAGGATAGAAAAAACCGCATCATGGTCAGATAATGCGGTTTTTTAAAGCATTTTTTATTTCTCCAATCTCCTACTTTTCCAAATCCAACACGTCGTCGATTCGGATTTTTTCTACGAATTCCGGTACGTGACTTACGAGAATCATCGCTCCTTCATATTTATTCAACGCTTCGGCAATAATCGGAATGTGTCGGAAATTAATGTGGTTGGTTGGTTCGTCGAGAATCAAAAGACCAGGCTTTTGGAGTACAAGTCGAGCGAAAGCCACAAGACCCTTTTGCCCTTCCGAAAGACTGCCGATTTTGCTGCGGATAAGATCACCCGTAATAAGAAAACCTGCAGCGACCGAACGCATATTTTCCTCAATATGTTCAGCCATGACTTCCATCAAAGAATCGTAGACTGTGCTTTCGAAGTCGAGGGTGGAAAAATCTTGGCGATAATACCCCACGGTCATTCCAGGCAAAATAGTCGAGCCTTTGGCAGTGCTGTTGGCAATCGTTTCAAGAAGTGTTGTTTTACCACTACCGTTTGGACCCTTCAAAAGAAGATGCTGACCTTTTCGCAATACAAGATTCGCTTTCCTTTTTACTGGTTTGTGAGTTTTAGGACTCAAAGTTGAAAATTCAGTGATAGTCAAAATGTCGCCATTGATATCAAGCGGGGTTGGAATAATGAACGGTCGAATGGTTTTGTCTTCACGACGAATATCGATTTTGCTTTCTTCGAGTTCGTCGGCCTTTTCGCGCATACGACGAGCCACCAAACGCATCTGACCTCCTTTGTTAGCAAAGAAGTTGGCTTTGTCTTTATTTTCCTGAATTTCTTTCGCGAGCTGGGCGTTCTTGCGGTTTTCTTTTTCGATTCGAGCAGTGATCTGCGCAACCACGTCCAAATAGTTTCCGGCATATTGCTCGACTTTCTGAGTAAAAATATCGAGATATAAGACACCGTCGGTAAAGGCATTCAAAAATTCTGAATCATGGGAAATAACCATGACAGTCTTTTTATACTCTTTCAAAAAAGTGGTGAGGTGTTCGATACCAGCTTTGTCGAGATTGTTGGTCGGTTCGTCGAGCAAAAGAAGGTCGGGCTCTTGGATGAGCGCTGAAGCCAAAAGAATACGTGCCTGCTGACCGCCAGAAAAAGTTCGAATGATGCGGTCGTGGAGTTTTTCATGACCCTTAAGGTTCACTACTTCGAGCACGTCGTCGATGCGCGGGTCGATATCATGAATTTTGCCGCTATCTTTTCTGAGTCCAGCTTTTGCCGAATCTTGAAAAGCCTTTTGGAAGAAATCTCGGACCGTGAGGTCGAGTTCATCACGCGGAATTACCTGTCGAGCAAGGGCGATAGTGAGACCATTCCACAAAAATATGCTGCCTTCTTCGGCTTTGAGTCGGCCGGTGATGAGGCCAAAAATTGTACTCTTTCCACCACCGTTCTGACCCATGATAGTTACCTTGGTATTTCGGCGTACAGAAAAAGACACATCGTCCAAAATTCGCTTGTTTTGGCCGTATTCAAATTGCACATTTTCAAAACGCAAAATCACTTCGTCTCGAGCCATAGATATCTAGGGTAACACAGATCAGCGGATCTCAGAAGATGCCACGGTACTACGCCCTCAAAAGCAGCCAGAGCTGATAGTTCAACACCACAACAAGCGAAGCCCATATAAAGTGTGGAATGAGCAACACCATTCCCGCTTTTGAGATTTTCCAGAGAGAAATTACCGCGGCTGCGCTTGTCACGCAAAGAGAAATTGCGAGAGTTAACGCTAGTCCAGCATTTGAACTTTGATTTTCTGGAGCAAAAAATACTAAAAACCAGGCAACGTTACACATGACAGACGCAATAAAAAATCCAAGAGCAATTTTTGCTCGTGGAAAACCTAATCCTTTTTTTAATAAAAGAATGAGTGCAATACTCATCAAAACATAGAGTCCGATTCTGATTATTCCGGCTGGGCCAAAAATCCAAGATTGAGAAAGTCCTGCCACAAGAACAGGAACAAGTTCAGATGTAAATTGATTCATATGCATATACTATCAGAAGAAATTTTATTGATACTTCTTCAGTGTTGCCCTCAAAATCTTATAATCCGGAATCGTCTGCCCAACCAAATTCCAAAAATTTCTTGAGTGGTTAAACTGACCAACATGACAAAGTTCATGAACAATAATGTAGTCAGCCAAATGATCTGGCAAAAGTGCTATTTTATAATTGAAATTTAAATTTCCCTTTTTCGAACAACTTCCCCATCGGGTTTTCTGGTTTTTAATTCGCACAGTGCCAATATTGAGATTATAAAACTGGTTAAAATACGCCAAACGTCTCGTCACTCGTTCAAGCGCAGCTTGCTTGTGAGTTATATATTCTGCACGGCTATTTTTTCTGAGTAGTGGTTTGGGAAGTTGTTTCAAACGCGCAAGATGTTTGAGCACCCATGCTGATTTTGTGTGTACATATGTTTCAATAGTACTTTTTTGGACATATGGCGGCACCGTTACAATAAATTCCCCGCCTGGATACATAGACAATCGAATATGCCGAGCATTTCTTCGGGTGCGCAATGTATATGTAACTTTCTGGTCATCTAAAACAATTTCCTTTTTCACAAATAGTGCTCGCGGATTACTTCATTCGAATACTCGAAATAATTCGATCTGCAAGTCCATCGATATCAAAAGTTTTTTGTTCAGCAAGACACTGGCTTTGATTTGGCTGATCGTAATTCAAGCACTGCGGAAACCGAAGAGTAAAAGAAACGTGCGGCACGAAATCTCCCTGTTGTGTTGAATAATTATAGGTTGTATATGTGCTACCCGCTGCACCCTCTGACTCTATAGCAACACAGTAGGTTCGATCGCCGATCATATGTTTCTCAAATTTTTTCATAACACCGTCGGTATCAGCATGCTGACCTTCGGCACATGAAAAATCTCCAGCTGGCACAGTCACTTGTGGTGGCCAGTTTTGAGCTGAAATAAATTGAGTAGTCAAAGTTTGGGGATACATATATTGTGCGCCTTGGGCAGACACAGCAGACAAAACCCACTGAGACGTTCCCGACATTGATGGATTCTCCATATCAACGATTGGATTAGCAGTATTCGGTACTTCTGCTGGTGTACTGAGAATAAAATGTCGGACAACAAGGGCAAGCAAGACTCCGGCAACAATTAGGACAGTCAGGGTAAGTAAATTTTTTTTCATACGCTTATTATAGAGGAATAACCCGTTTCTTTCTAACTATTCGTATCTCAAAGCATCTATTGGACTCAAACTTGCCGCACGGCGAGCTGGATAATAACCAAAAATAATTCCAATCGCCGCAGACACACCGAAGGCAAGCAAAATCGAACCCACCGAAACTTTGGTTTGCAATATTCCAAGATGGGTAATTCCAAAGGAAATACTTGCCCCAAATATCACCCCGATAATTCCACCAGTCAAAGTAAGGACGATAGCTTCTGCCAAAAACTGACGGCTAATGTCGCGTTTCTTGGCACCAATCGCCTTTCGAAGACCGATTTCTCGAGTACGTTCGGTTACCGTTGTAAGCATCATATTCATAATACCGATACCGCCAACCACAAGTGAGATTCCTGCAACAGCGGCCAAAAGAATCGTAAATGTTTGAGTGATACTCGAAGCCGTCGCCACAATGTCGCTTTGATTCAAAATGCTAAAATCTGCCGCGGTTGGATCTGCAATTTTATGACGGACCAAAAGTAAATCAGTAATATCCTGTTGGGCTTGAGTCATGGAATCCGCATCAACAACCTGCACACTAATATTTGAAACATAATTTTCCCCAGCTAGAAATTTCTGAGCGCTCGTCAGTGGAATAAAAATCATGTCATCCTGACTACCAAAACCAGTTCCCCCCTTGGCAGTCGTGACACCAATTACTTTGAATTGCATTCCCTTGATACGAATCATTTGTCCGACAGCGCTTGCTCCTACACCAAACAAATCATCACGAGCAGTAGGTCCAATGACCGCGACCTTACCCAAACTTTTTAAATTTTGATCTGAAACAAAATCACCTTCAGCTACCGTGAGGTTTCTGACTTCAGGATACAAAGAAGTCACTCCAACAACAGACGTATTGGTATTAGTTCCCTTGCCTGTTACCTGATATCTGCCAGTAAGTTCTGGAGAAACAGCTTTGGCCAAAGACACACCACTTGCGATTGCATCAGCGTCTGCTTGGGTAAGTGTCCGTGC
>JAHFLV010000030.1 GCA_023264565.1 Candidatus Zambryskiibacteriota bacterium | reverse complement strand
GACGATTATTTTCAATGCGCAGCTCATCAACAGTGCCGTGGCTATTTTGTTCTTCTATTCGCTGCCTGTATTTGGTATCGCTCCCAAAACCAATCTCTTTGTATACATCGTCATTTCTTTCATGTTTCTTTTGTACTGGCGCATTGTCGGTATTTCGATTTTGGCTCCAAGAGCTCGCGAAAACGCTATTCTTATTGGCAGTGGGGAAGAAATGCGAGAGCTTCGTGAAGAAGTAAACAACAATCCTCGCTACGGTCTCTACTTCGTTTCCTCGATTGACCTCAAAGATATTGGTGGCGTCGATTTTCAAGAAGAAATCATCAAACGCATTTACAGTGAAAATATTCATATTGTCGCGGCCGATTTCAAAGATGACAAAGTCGAGCCAATTTTGCCGAGTCTGTATAACCTGATTTTCTCCAAGGTGCGTTTTATAGATATGTACAAGATTTACGAGGATATTTTTGATCGTATTCCGTTGTCGCTCGTTAAATACAATTGGTTTTTGGAACATATCTCGGTTTCCACCAACAAAACCTACGATTCGTTGAAGCGATTGATTGACATTATTCTTTCTGCTTTTGCTGGTTTAATCTCACTCATTTTCTATCCATTTGTGATTGCAGCGATTAAGTTTGAAGACCGGGGACCGATATTTATTACCCAAAAAAGAATTGGGAAAAATAATAAAATTGTCGATGTTATGAAGTTTCGAAGCATGACCACCAATGACCAGGGTGAGTATTCAAAAAGCGTTGCGAAAAATAATCGAATAACTAAGGTCGGTGCAATCATACGAAAACTTCGAGTCGATGAATTGCCACAGCTCTGGAACGTGCTCAGAGGCGACCTGTCTCTCATTGGTCCACGAGCAGAACTACCTGCGCTGGTTAGTTTGTACGAAAAAGAAATTCCATATTACAACGTTCGACATCTTATTAAGCCGGGACTTTCGGGTTGGGCACAGTTGTATCATGCTGAGCCTCCAAAGGGTGCTGCAGAATTGAATAAAACCAAAATGAAGTTGTCATATGATTTGTACTACCTAAAAAATCGCTCATTTATGCTCGATTTGAAGATTATTTTGAAGACCGTAAAGACGCTTTTGTCCGTTGGGGGCATCTAGGGGTGACACAAAAACGGTTTTCTGGCACGGTTGCTTTTTACTGAGAAATTAATATACTATTGCTTCAATATGAACAAAAGCCGAATTTTTACTGTCATTCTTGTTGTGGTGTTTGCCGCTCTCGGATACGGACTATACCTCTCTCAAGCAAAACCAAACTCATGGTTTGGTCGTTTTCCTTTTGTTCTCGGTCTCGATTTGAACGGTGGTACTGAGCTCACATACCGAGCCGACGTTTCAAAGGTAGATTCTTCAGAAATCAAAGGTGCCATGGAAGCGGTTCGGGATGTCATCGAACGCCGCGTAAACGTTTTTGGTGTTTCTGAACCTGTTATTCAGGTTGAAGAGGCGAGTGCGCTTGCGGGTCGAAATGAATACCGACTTATCGTTGAACTCCCAGGTGTCACTGATATCGACAAGGCTGTTGAACTCATTGGCCAGACTCCGCTCCTCGAGTTCAAACTTTTGTCTACAGAAAAACCAAAACCAGCAGTTCAAAAAGCAAAGGTGGGTGCTGACGGTGTCGTGCATTTGAATCTTGGTACTTCTACTGACCCTGTTTTTATTTCAACCCAGTTGACTGGCCGATACTTGCAGCGTGCCGCGGTTGAGTTTAAGGGCACAACTAACGAACCTGTCGTTTCTTTGACCTTCAATAGCGAAGGTGCAGATCTTCTTGCAAAACTTACTCGGGAAAATATTGGACACGTATTGGCGATCTTCCTCGACGGTAAGGCAATTTCAACTCCAGTTATCAACGAAGAGGTCGCTGACGGAAAAGCCCAGATCAGCGGTAACTTCACTGCTCAGGAAGCAAAGCTCTTGGTTCGAAACTTGAACTACGGCGCATTACCACTCCCAATCGAACTCGTTGGTACTCAGACAGTTGGTGCATACCTCGGAGACGCGGCACTTCATGCTGGTGTCAAAGCCGGTGTTGTGGGCTTCTTGCTCGTTGTGATCTTCTTGGTTCTTTGGTACCGCTTGCCTGGTCTTGTGGCTTCAGTTGCTCTTGTTATTTACATCTTGCTTTCATTGGCGATTTTCAAACTTATTCCAGTTACTCTCACTGCTGCGGGTATTGCCGGTTTCATTCTTTCTATCGGTATGGCCGTTGACGCGAATATCTTGATTTTCGAACGAATGAAAGAAGAATTGGCTCGTGGACGAAAATTGAACGATGCGATGAAAGAAGGTTTCCATCGCGCATGGCTTTCAATTCGAGATTCAAACATCTCAAGTATCATTACTGCGATCGTTTTGTTCTGGATTGGTACTTCAGCGGTCAAAGGTTTTGCCTTTACGCTCGGTATTGGAGTGCTCGTAAGTATGTTTACCGCGATCACCGTTTCTCGAACGTTCTTGTTCGCGATCGGTTTGAGTCACGAATCAAAGCTGAGTCATTTCTTGTTCGGTTCAGGTATTAAAAATGCTCGTCAGTCAGATCCGTCTGTCACTGGTCCGGCAGTCAAAAGATAATTAAGAGTAAATTAAACCCATGTTCATCGTCCGACACAGAAAAATATTTTTCATCCTCACGACTCTTCTTGTGATCTTTTCAGTTGGTTCAATGATCGTTCGAGGTTTCAACTTCGGTATTGATTTTACCGGTGGTTCTATTCTCGAAGTTTCATACGACGGTGCTCGGCCAAATCAGGATGAGGTTAAAGAAAAACTCAATGCGCTTTCCATTGGTGAATATTCACTCCGACCGACAGGGGAACACGGATACGTATTGCGAACCAAAGAACTTACTCTTCCTGAAAAAAACAAGGCTCTTGCTGCGCTTAGTTTGAACTCTGCTTCTACTGCTTCAACGACAGCAACAACGACAAAAGTTTCGACAGCAAAAGCTGGGGTTTCAGCAACCAAAACTCCAACTCCAGTTGCAACGTCAACTGTTATGTCAGCTGCAAAGGAAGATCGATTTAACACTATCGGTCCAGTTGTCGGTAGTGAACTCCGAAGCAAGGCATATGTAGCGATTGCCGTAACTATTCTTGGTATCGTGCTGTTCGTTACTTTCGCATTCCGAAAGGTTTCAAAACCTGTTCAGTCTTGGAAATACGGCCTCGCAACAATCGTCGCTTTGGTCCATGACGTGGTGATTGCGGCTGGTGTTTACATCTTCATTACATACTTCACAGGCGCTGAACTCGATTTATTGTTCATGACTGCACTCTTGGCAATTCTTGGTTACTCAGTGCATGACACTATCGTTGTGTTCGACCGAGTTCGAGAAAATTTGCATCTCAATAACGAAACTCGAAATCGTGAAGAGTTTGAAAACGTTGTTGGACGAAGCGTTTCTCAGACTATGGGTCGTTCGATCAACACCTCACTCACTATCATTATCGTATTGATCGCGCTCTACTTTGTTGGTGGAGACACAACTCGAAACTTCTCACTTCTTTTGACTCTTGGTGTTTTGGTTGGAACATATTCTTCAATCTGCATTGCCTCACCACTTCTTGTTGTTTTCGAAAAATTTAAGCGAAAAGCTTAGTTTGCGACGCGATTTTTACTCGCATTATTCTCTGCGCGTTCTAAAAAATCCTAAAGGAATTCAAAACCCTCTAGGGTTTTTTTGTAGCTAACATCAGTGTTTGTACGAATGGTAAATTTCTTTTCACCGTTTTCTCCTAGCCAGACCTGAACTTCAAAGAGCCATGATCCGTGTTCTGCGTTTTGGCTAAAGATCACATCACTCATTTGATTGTCGACCGTGTTCGATTTTCTAGGGCCTTGGACAACCTGAATTTCCGTCACTTCGGGTGGGTAGGTGATTTTCCAACCGTGCACATAGTCTGCATATGTGTGACTAGGGTTTTCCTGTTTTGTTGTTGCGACACTACACACTAAAGCCATCATGCATACTGCAAGCAGGCCTATTGCGACAGTATTAATTTTATTCATTTTTTGTAACATTATTTTTTATACATTTCCTTATGCATTTGGTCAGTAAAGGGACTCCACATGGTGGAATCCCTTCGGTTTTTATGTAGGAGAATTAGCGGATTTCGTAAACCGTGAAGTTCGAGCCAACGCAGGCATTGAACTGACTGAAGGTGACAGTGTGGGTTCGTACTACACCGTCGCCACTCCAATTGCAGTCGATCCAGGTCATGGAGCTGCTAGTTTTGCTTCTCACAATCGCTGTGTGTGGGTACACCTCTGAGTCACCTTGGTTGCGCCAACGCATCTGGATGATCTGTCCGGGCTGAACCCAACTCATGTAGAATGGCTGCGCATACGCATAGACGTTCTGACTGTTGTTCCACTGATAGTCGTTCGACCGTGTGGAGGGAATAGTGACGACGTTCTGTGATGCGTCCTGAACAACTCTTCGGACCCAGTCTTTACAGACCATGCCGACGTTGTGGTTGTTGTCGCTGCTGCCGCGCGTGAGGATGGCCGAGTTACGCTGGTTCTGCGACTGGCCATGCCACCAACTTGCCGTCGAAGCGAAGGCGGCGCCGACGAACACGAAGCAAACCGCGAGCACGACCGCGAGGCGGCGAGAAAACTTTTGGCTGGTTGTGGCGAACATCTTTTCTTTCCTTTTTTGTTTGTGTTTTCATTGTTGTGTGTTTGTGCTTACGAAAAATTCTATTTTTCTCAATATTTTTTGTTGTGTTTCTCCTTTCGAAATAGCTTTAAAAAGCCCAAAAAGAACCTAAAAAAACGATCTGAAAACAGTGTCCCAAAAGAGGTATAAAGGGGGGTTTAAGAAACCCTAAAAACAGGCCTTACTAAGCCCTAAAGTGGCTTTTTGCCAGAACTTGACTCATTTTCATATATCTATATACTAGTTAACACCCCGGTACTGAATCGGGGATTTGAACGGTTTGTACTTTGAAATCTTGTTAATGAGAACACTCTGCCTTCGGGCGGAGTGCGCAAGTCTCATAAATATTCTAATAATGTAATTTCCGCACATGAATTAATTGGAACAAATTCATGTGTGAGAGCAGGAGAACATTCTAAAAACTCGGAAGAAATAAAAAGCGAAATGTTTGCCTTTTATTTTGTTCCGTTCAGTCTTATAGGTGACGCAAGTCATCGCAAGGATTTTATTTTAGAGTTTGATCCTAGCTCAGGATGAACGCTGGCGGCGTGGATAAGGCATGCAAGTCGAGTGGGTTTAGACCCACGGCGAACGAGGTAGTAACACGTAGGTAACATACCCCCAAGTCAGGAATAATTCCGCGAAAGCGGAGCTAATACTTGATGGTCCCTCACCGATACATAGGTGCTGGGTAAAAATTTATTGCTTGGGGAATGGCCTGCGGGATATCAGCTAGTTGGTAGGGTAAAAGCCTACCAAGGCTATGACGTCTAGGGGAGGTGAGAGCCTGACCCCCACCGATGGAACTGAGATACGGTCCATACACCTACGGGTGGCCGCAGTCGAGAATCTTCCGCAATGGACGAAAGTCTGACGGAGCGACGCCGCGTGAAGGATGAAGTGCTTCGGCACGTAAACTTCTTTTATAGGGGAGAAAGTCTATTGATAGTACCCTACGAACAAGAGGCTCCAAACTCTGTGCCAGCAGGAGCGGTAATACAGAGGCCTCAAGCGTTATCCGGAATTACTGGGCGTAAAGGATGTGTAGGTGGTTTAGTTAGTCTCTTGTTAAATTCTTCGGCTTAACCGGGGGCATGCGAGGGAAACGGCTAGACTAGAGAGTGTAAGGGGTGCATGGAACTCATGGAGTAGGGGTGAAATCCGTTGATATCATGAGGAACACCAAAAGCGAAGGCAGTGCACTAGTACATTTCTGACACTCAAACATGAAAGCGTGGGTAGCGAATGGGATTAGATACCCCAGTAGTCCACGCCCTAAACGATCCTGTCTGGCTTTTCGGAGTATCGACCCTCTGAGAGGCGAAGCTAACGCGTTAAGATAGGCGCCTGGGTAGTACGGCCGCAAGGCTAAAACTCAAAGGAATAGACGGGGACTTGCACAAGCAGTGGATTATGTGGTTTAATTCGATGGTAAACGAAAAACCTTACCCGGGTTTGAAATCTAGCTGAATATTTTAGGAAACTTTAATAGCCCTCACGGGCAGTTAGACAGGTGTTGCATGGCCGTCGTCAGTTCGTGGTTTGAATTGTTCCCTTAAGTGGGGTAACGAACGCAACCCTCGTTGTCTGTTACAAGTGTCAGGCGAGACTGCCCCCCATCATCTTCGCGAATTCTCTATTTTAATTTTTTTGTTCCCAAAACCTCTTTCTCCAGGAAAATGATAAACCCGCATTCCTTCCGAAAGAAGTTTTGTCCTCAAAAAAATTAAAGTAAAAAGAATGAATTCGTTAGAATGGTGGGGGGAGGAAGGCGAGGATAACGCCAGGTCAGCATGACCCTCTGATATCCGGGGCTACACACATAATACAATCGCATATACAACGCGTCGCGACGGGGTAACCCTGAGCCAATCGTT
>JAHFLV010000008.1:5360-28285 GCA_023264565.1 Candidatus Zambryskiibacteriota bacterium | reverse complement strand
TGAAAGACGGTCAAAAAAGAATTTATTACCTCCGTGCACAATGCGATTCTGTAATTTTTCTTTTGGCTCAAAAGCCAACGCCGCTACCAAAAATCCGTCAGTCACCAAATTGAGCCACAAAATCTGGGTTGGAGAAACCGGAATCGGCATAAGAATGATCATGGCGCCCACCACACTCAAAAGTTCACCCAAACCAGTAGAGAACAAATACAAAATGACTCGCTTAATACTGTTATAAATATTTCTTCCTTCTTCGATCGCCGCTACAACACTGCGGAAATTATCGTCCAGAAGAACGATGTCTGCTGCCTCTTTACTTACTTCGGTACCAATTTTACCCATGGCGATACCAAGATCCGCTGCCACAAGCGACAGTGCGTCATTCACACCATCGCCAGTCATACCGACCACATCACCATTTTTTCTGAGGAGCTCAATAATATCGAGTTTGTGTTCGGGTGTAACACGAGCAAACACAGAAACGCGAGGCAAACGCACAATGAGCTGCTCTTTGGTCATGGAGGTCAGCTCTTTGCCTGTAATAATTTCGTCTCCGTCATGAAAAATACCAGCGTCACGGGCAATCGCCTCGGCAGTAATTTTATGATCACCAGTAATCATCACAACCCGGACACCGTTTTTGCGAGCAATTTCTACAGAGTCACGTACACCTTCGCGCAACACGTCTCTCATGGCAAAAAGACCACCAAAGACAGCTTGTCGAACCGGTGCGACACCAATTTCTTCGGTGTAATTAGCAATATAGGCAAAACCCAAAACACGCAAACCCTTCGAGCTCATCTCATGAATAACCTTTTCGATATCTTCTCTGTTTTCAGCAGTAAGTCTTCGAGGTACTTTTGAGCCGGTCCAGAGTGTTTCTGAGATTTCCAAAATAGATTCGGGTGCGCCAACGACAGTCAAAAAAGTTTTTTTATTTACCACATGAATAGATGCGTGGTATTTGAGAACTGAATCAAAAGGAAAATCATTGATTTGTGGTTCTTCTTGTTCGAGTTCATCTTTATGAAAACCCGCTTTTTCACCAAAAACTAAAAGTGCAGCCTCGGTTGGATCACCAGAAACTTTCCATATTCCCTCTTTTTCTCGAAACGACACGCGTGCATTCGCACAAAAGGTCGCGATTTTTCCGGCAAACAAAATTTCTGGATGATTCGCTGGATCAATTGGCGCGGTGTCGAGAAGGATATCTCCCTTTGACTCATAGCCATTTCCAGTGACTTCGAATATTTTTCCCCCAACATACACTTTTTCAACCATCAATTCGTTCTGAGTAATAGTGCCGGTTTTATCGACCGCAATAACACTTGCCTGTCCAAGGGCTTCAACCGCGCCAAGATTTTTGACCAAAGCATTTTGTTTAGCCATTCGAAAGGCACCAATAGAAAGTACGAGAGTGATAACGACCGGCAACCCTTCAGGCACAAGCGAAACCGCCACAGCAACAGCGGTAAAAAACATATCTCCAACAGAATTTCCATAGAGCAATCCGATTCCAAAAACAGAAATTGATACAAAAAGAACCCCAATACCAATAAAGCGCGAAAGATTTTTAATGCTCTTTTTGAGCGGAACATCAGTTTCTATATCAATAATTTTTCTTGAAATTCCACCAATAACAGTATTGAGCCCCGTCGCCACCACTACAGCTCGAGCAGTACCAGACACCACAAGCGACCCTCGAAAAATCATCGTGAGTTGGTCTGCAGGATTAACACCAATTTTGTCAGTCACTTCGAGAGTCTTTGCCACAGGCACAGATTCTCCAGTTAACGCAGACTCATCAACTTGAAAATTCTTTAGTTCAAAAAGGCGTGCGTCTGCGGGTACTTTGTCACCTTCTCGCAAAATAATGACATCACCAGGAACAATTTCACTGTCTGCAATAACTTCCTCAACCCCATCTCGGAGTGCTACCGCTTCGGTCTTCGTAAATTTTTGTAAAGCCAGCAGAGTATTCTGCGCCTTACCTTCCTGAACAACACCAACAACCGCATTAATGATCAGAACGGCGATAATAACGACAGTATCCGTTGCCTCACCAAGGAAAAAGACCACCAGACTCGCAATAAGGAGTATATAAATGAGTGGATTGCGAAACTGGTTAATAAAAATCTTCAAAAGCGAAAGGGTTTTCGGAGCAGGAAGACTGTTTTCACCATATTGCTTGAGCCTCTTAACCACTTCAACCAAATCTAGCCCCCGCTCGCTCGTGCTAAAAAAAGAAAAACACTCAAGGATCGTGGATCGATGCCACGCCTTGCCACCGATGTCTTTATTTTCTTGTATGCCGTTTTGTACCATCACAAAATAAAACTATTCTTTTGTATCAGCTGCTTTTGCTCGCAAAATCACAGGATAGAGCTCAAGTAACGCAAACAAAAGACTCAATACAACGGGACCAGCAATAAAGCCGATTGGGCCAAAGAAGCCGATACCGCCCAATACTGAGATAAGAATAAGAAATGGATGAACCTGAACCCCACGATTGATCACATATGGACCGATTATGTTGTCTATGAGTCCTACCGCAACTGCCGCCCAAACCAAAAGACCAATCGCCGGCATCGTATGCCCAACGAAAAGCAAGTACAGAACTCCGGGGATATTAACCAAACTCGTACCAATTGCTGGAACCAAAGACGCAACCGCCGCCACGGTTCCCCAAATAACCGGATTTGAAACACCGAAAATCCAGAAACCCAGACCAGTCAAAAGTCCCTGCAAAAGAGCCACCATGAGTTGGCCCAAAATAACCGACTTTACCGCTGTTCCAATTTTTTTAAGAATCAATGAGTCGTAGACATCAAAAAGCGGGCTCCAGACAAGAACATTTTTTACCAACGCATCCCCATCTCGGAACAAATAGAACAAACAGAGCACATAGAGAAGCGCACTAAGCGTCAGCCGAAGGATGCCCGAGAAAAAAGCAGCAAGATTACCAGTAATCCAAATAAAGACTTGTTCGGCGTAATGACCAACGTTCAAAAAACGATCGAGTTTAAGATCGAGACCCGGAACATGACTTTCTATAGAATCTTCGATCTGTGTGCCCACCTGTTCGAGTGATTGATTGGCTGGACCTTGAGACTGAGTATCAACATAGAAGTTTCCTGATTCTTTTATAAGAAGGTTTCCAACCACAACCAGCGGAAGCGAAATGGAGACCATAACAATCAAAACGGTAATAAAAGATGCGATATTTTTTCTACCGTGCAGACTTTTAAGAATTCGCAGATACAGCGATTTTGTCACAACGGCTGTAATAATCGCCAAGAAAATCGCACTGATATACGGAGCTGCAACAAAGTAAAAGAGGACAGTCACACCAACCAAAAACACGATATAGAAACCAATCTGCATTGTTTTTACGTTCATATGGAGAAATTATACCACGCGCTATTTTTGAATCTCAGAAGTCGACGTGGGCGGAATTGTGGAGCTAGCATCTAGTGCTGCTTCCTTTTTTCTTGCTCGAAAATATTTCCACACAAAAAAGAGTACTACGAGAGCAACTGCTGCCAAAAGTATGACATTTTCAAAAGCATCGATGGTTTTTGCATACCGGAAATAAAACTTACCTGCCTGCCAACCGACAAAACCCAAAATTGTGGTTCGAATCACCAAACCAAGAAGTGAATAAATCGTATACGCACGAATTGGAAAACGGATGAGTCCACAGAAAGCCGAGATCACGACACTCGGCACAAACGGTATTGCTCGAACAACAAACAAAGACAGCTCGTCCGAAGAACTGTTCTCAAATCTTTTTTGGAGTTTAGTGATATCTTCCCAAGAAAGTCCGAACCATTTTCCGAATTTCATAAGAAACGGCTTTCCTAAATAGTACGCCAAACCATACGCCAAAAATGATCCAACCGTAATACCAAATGCCGCTGGAATTGCCACCTTGGTGACCAGCAGACCCAAAGAGTGCAAATCAATCGTACCGGAAACCAAAATAAATCCCGAAATGAGAATAACGAGAGCTGAAGGAATCGGGGCAATCACCTCTTCGATTACCGCCGCAGCAAAAACACCGATACTTCCTAACGGTATCAAATGAGTATTAATAAAATGTACGAGAGTACCGATCATCAATTCTTGAGCGCAGCCATTCGTTGCTGGTGCTCTTGTGAATTAATTAAACCACAATTTTTGAATTTCTTGCCACTGCCGCATGGACACTGGTCATTTCGGCCCAGGTCCGTGGATTCTGAGTCTTTTCGAACAATTCGTCCCATAACTGGCTGCTGTTCCCCTTCTTGGAACTTAGTTTCCGGTGCAGAACTCACTTCGACACCGATGTTTGGAATGAGCTTAATGATTTGCTCACTAATAGCGGCCTCCATGTCTTTAAAGAGAGTCAAACCTTCTCGTTTGTATTCGGTCAAAGGATCACGCTGGCCATACGCACGAAGCTGCACGCTTCCACGCAAATAATCCATCGCTTCAAGATGCTCCACCCAATACATATCAATAGTCTGCAAAATAAGACGCTGTAGTGCCCGAGCAAAATTTTCTGCTCCAAATTTTTCTCGCTTTTCCTGAATAGTTTTTTCAATCTCAGAACCCGGCTCAACAATAGAATGAAGGTACTCGAACACGACATCAGCATTGCCAGTCAAAATCGCACGACGTCGCTCGTAAATAGTTTTTCGCTGGAAGTTCATGACATCGTCGAACTGCAAGACAAATTTTCGAGCGTCAAAGTTATGACCTTCGATTTTGGTCTGAGCGGTTTCGAGAGATCGGGTGATGAGTGAATTTTTAATCGGTTCATCTTCAGCAAGTCCGATGCGTCCCATCAATTTCTTTATTGAATCCGGAGCAAAAATACGCATCAAAGAATCTTCGAGAGAAACAAAGAACTGAGTTTCGCCTGGATCACCCTGTCGACCAGTTCGACCTCGAAGCTGATTGTCGATTCGGCGTGCTTCATGACGTTCGGTTCCAATCACATAGAGACCGCCGAGTGCCCGCATTTGTGCGGCAATTTCTTCGGTTGTTGGATTACCGCCAAGCTTAATGTCGACACCTCGACCCGCCATGTTGGTGGCAATTGTCACCGCACCAGCGCGACCAGCCTGCGCAATAATCTCACCTTCCTTCTCATTGTTTTTGGCATTCAAAAGCACATGCGGAATTCCCTCATTTTTCAAATATGAAGAAAGGAGTTCGTTCTTTTCAATGGAAACTGTACCAACGAGCACCGGCTGACCTTTCGCATGAAGTTCTTTAACCTTTTTGGCGACAGCTTTGAATTTGCCGAATTCGGTTTGGAAGATAAGATCGTCATGATCTTTTCGAA
Source organism: Candidatus Zambryskiibacteriota bacterium (assembly GCA_023264565.1). Lineage (GTDB taxonomy): Bacteria > Patescibacteriota > Minisyncoccia > Phycocordibacterales > DATGWK01 > JAHFLV01. The sequence goes on along the minus strand of JAHFLV010000008.1, from coordinate 22,953 downwards.
GTGACTGACGGTTTGTTGGGATAGAAGCAACATCCAAACCATACACTTTGAAAAATTCTTCTTTCGAAGTAAGTGCAGTACCAGTCATACCAGCAAGCTTTTTGTACATTCGGAAATAGTTCTGATATGTAATAGAAGCGTAGGTTCGTGATTCTTTCTGAATCGACACTCCTTCTTTTGCTTCAATAGCCTGATGCAAACCTTCTGACCAACGGCGACCCGGCTGCAAACGACCGGTAAATTCATCGACAATAACTACACTGTCATCACGAATGACATACTCTTTGTCTTTGGTATAGAGTTCTTTTGCTTTTATGGCAGTTTCCAAATGATGGACGTACTTAATACCCTTATCAGTATAAAGATTGTCGAAACCAAGAGCTTTTTCGACTGCAGTAATACCTTCATCTGTAGTACTAATCGCCTTTCTTTTTTCGTCGACAGTGTAGTCGACGTCTTTTTTCAAGTTCCGAACGATTTGTGAAAACTGAGTGTAGAGATTTTCAGAGTCTCCTGATGCCGCAGAAATAATGAGTGGAGTTCTCGCTTCATCGATCAAAATAGAATCCACTTCGTCGACGATTGCAAAATGATATCCACGCTGACGGAGTTTTGCGGGGTCATATTCGAGATTATCACGGAGATAATCGAAACCAAATTCATTATTTGTTCCATAGGTAATGTCAGCCTCATATGCTTCCTTTCGGCTCACTGGTCGCAAAAATTCGTGTACAACCTTGAACGAACCAAGCGCATCACGTTCTGCATCAAGTTTTTTTTCTTCACCAGTATCTTTGTGAAGTGGGTCGTATATAAAAGAAGTTTCGTGGTTTAACACACCAACGCTCAAACCAAGCATTGAATGAATTTGTCCCATCCATACAGCATCGCGACGAGACAGATAATCGTTCACGGTTACCACATGAACACCCTTGCCTTCGAGTGCATTCAAATATGAAGGCAGAGTAGCGACCAGCGTTTTTCCTTCACCAGTTTTCATTTCAGCGCCACCTCCACGATGCAAAACCATTCCACCAATTAACTGCACATCGAAATGTCTTTGTCCGAGCGTTCGCTTTGAAGCTTCGCGAACAGCCGCAAAAGCTTCTGGCAACATATCATCGAGTGACTCGCCTTTTGTGAGTCGATCTTTAAACTCAGCCGTCTTTGCTTTTAAATCAGCATCAGAGAGTGCAGAAAAAGTAGGCTCAAGATCATTGATTTCTTTTACCTTGGAATATAGCGGCTTGATGAGCCGGGAGCTCGAGTCCCCTAAGATTTTCTTAAAAATAGCCATAAATGTGGGTCTATATCGTAAGTCAAGATTGTAGCAAAAAAACAAAGAATCCTCCATACGGAGGATTCTTTGGAATCTGAACAAAGATTGGAGATTATTTTCGGCGCTTCTTTGTGGTTTTCTTTGCCTTTCGAGCTGGTGCTCGTTTCTTTGTTGTCTTCTTTGCAGCTTTTCGCTTTTTCATTTTTTTGTGCGCAAGAGACGCACGAGTAAATAATAAATGAACCAACTTCACGACCCCTTTTAATTATGAGAGATATTTTTTTCTACACAACACACATCACACGAAGTTTGGGGACAACTAAGAAAAATTTATTTTATTTACTTCCCACTCAATTTCTATATTCGTTTTTGTTTTTACAATTTCAGAAATTTTTTCCGCGAAATTTTTTATCTCATTCGCGGTTGCAGTACCAAAATTTACGAGTGCAAGCGGCTGTGTTTCAAAGAGACCAACATTTCCCTCTCGATATCCATTGAGTCCGCAGACTTTGTCGAGAATCCAAGCAAGCGGAATTTTTTTGTGATTTTTTCCCTCAGAAAAAGATGGCAGTCCAGGAAATTTTTTTTCGAGCCCCACGAACAGATCTTCGGAAATAATTGGATTTTTAAAAAATGAACCGGCGGTTCCTACCTTAGCGATGTCTGGTAATTTGGCAGTGCGAATTTTTATGACGGCCTCACGAACTTCGGCAAGTGTCGGTTTTGAATCCATAAAATATTTTGCCAAGTCTTTGTATGAAATATCCACCGCACCACCTGGAGCAAGCCTCAAAGCCACGCGCAAAATAATGAGATGCTTTCCTTTTGGCTTTTTAAAAACACTGTCGCGGTACGCGAACTGACATTCTGATTTTGTGAGCCTTACAACACTGTCAGACACAGTATCAAAAACTTCTACCCACTCAAGCACGTCACTTAATTCAGTTCCATACGCGCCGATATTTTGGACCGGGGCAGCGCCAGTACTTCCTGGTATAAATGAAAGGTTTTCAATTCCGGCTAAATTTCTTGAAACAGCAAAAGCTACCACATTGTCCCAATGCTCTCCAGCGCCCACAATAAGCAAACCCGTGTCTCCTTCCAACTCAATTCCCATAATATGAGGACGAATCACATACCCAGGAAAATCCACGTCTGCAACCAACACATTGCTACCCTCCCCAAGAATGATGTGGGGCATTCTTTGCTTTTCAGCAAGACGAAGGATCTGGCTCAATTCTTCTGCAGAATCTACTTCAGCAAAAAACTGCGCATTTCCACCAGTTCGGAAAGTTGTGTGTTTAGATAAAGGAAAAGATCGGGTGATGTTCACGAGATGTTACGAATGTCGCATTACGGATTTCTGCCCGCCTGAATCTCCTTTATATAGTAATCTGCCTGATCTTTGTTTGCTGGAAAATCTTTTGAAATTACTCGAAGAATTTCTATAGCTTTCGCACGCTGATTAAGGGCCAAGTAACCTGCGGCCAAACGGAAACGAACTTCTGGACTTTTTGGTTGAAGGACTGCTCGCTTTTCAATCAAACCAACCGCGTCGGAAAGGTGTCCAGTTCCCGCCAAGGCTGCGATGATTCTTTCATCAGAAACCAAAACTTCAACTGGAACCTGAGCCATAATCTTTTTTGCTTCGTCTATATTTTTATTATAAAGAAGAGCGACTGCATATAGAATTTTTGCATCGTTAAAATCTGGAACTTCATCATACGCCTTTTTAAGTGTTTCAAGTGCTGATGAATATTCCCCCGCACTCAAGTGAGCAAGACCAAGCTCAAACATAATACTTTGTTTCTTTGGAGAATTTTCTAGTGCTCGTTCAAGATACGGAATTGAAGTTTTAAAATCACCAAGGCGATCTAACAAAGTACCGGTAAACAAAAGTGTACGCGCATCGTTTGGATACTTCTGAAGTTGGATATTAAATCGGTTAACTGCAAGTTCAGCAAAATCTTTTTTGGCTTGGTCGCTCACGTCCGCGCCACCAAATTTTTGCATTTGAACAAACAGCTGTTCAGTCGCCTCTCCGTCTGCGAATGTCTGACGGTCAAAAACTTTCTTGAAGGCAAGCAAACTGTCTTCTGCATTTAATTGACCAGGTACAATTGCTTGAATAATTTCTCGGTTCGCTGAAATTTGCTTTGCATTGAGTCCATAGATGAATACGATCACAAGAATTACCGCAACAACCGGTGCGATTTTTTGTGCAGTCCTTCCGTCGCCAAATACTCGTTCAAACCAAGAATTTGTTTTTTCTTGAACAAAATCTGAATGCACAAATGCGAGAATCGCAAAGAAATACATGTAGCTCACTAAATTATCGAACACAAAAAGATTTTGGAAAAAGTACGCCGCAAGCAAACCAATCCAAATCGCTTTGTCTATCAAAGAAAATTTTTTGCTCTTTATAATGAGTACAAGCACCGCAACAAACATACTCATGTATCCAAGGAAACCAAGTAGTCCGCCGGCAACAAGCCAATCAAGCACTACGTTGTGCGCACGATCAAACCACGGTTCCTGAGTAAACATTCTTGGATCGTAATATTTATTGAAGACGTAATTGAAATTTTCCTGACCCCAACCCAAGATTGGTTTTTCCAAAAAACCTTTTACAGCCATTGGCCAGACATATCTTCGACCTTGTGTATTGAGCTCCTGAACAGAAAGTGAAGCAAAGCGGTTTAAGGTTGGACTTCTTTTTACAAAATCGGCATTTCTAATAGCGAAAAATCCACCAACCAAAATCAAAACAGCTGCGATCGTCCCAATAGATATCTTTCTAAATCCTGGATACTCCTTGCCCCAAATTGCCACAATGATTGCAGGAAGTAACACACCGCCAATTAAACCCAAGATAGCACCGCGAGTAGCGGTCGCATAGAGAACAATTCCCTGAAAAAGCATTGCGATACCGTACACACCAGTTACAAACCATTTATATGAGCGATTTTCTTGATGCGCTCGAAAAGTTAGAAATAGAGCGATAAATATATTGAATAACATATAGACCGCAAGATATGTTGCGTTTCCAAAAGTACCATCGACTCGAACCCCACCTTGGTTAATCTGTATTTTATGAGCCATCTGTAAAAATGCATAAAACGACATGATGACACTCGCAGCAATCGACGTATTGAAAAACACATTCCACTTAAAACGATTGTTAAGCGTAGCAGCAGCCACAAAGAAGTACGCAAGCATATGCAAAAGGGTTATTAAACCATCCATACGCTCGAAATTGCTCCAAAAACTTCTATAAAAACTCACACCAGAAAGATCGGCGAGCGTAATCAAAGCGATAAAAACCAGTACTGATCCGGTGATCCATGAAAATTTTGGAATTAATTCTTTATTCCAAAACATTCCCGCAAGCCAAACACCAAAGAGTATTTCTACAAGGATTCTAAAAACAAAAGCTTTACCTGTGATGAATGGGAAAAACTGGCTGTCGGCAACAATAAACGGGACAAAGAGTGCGGCAACTAAACCGAGAATAATGACTGAGTCGAAGATTTTTGATATTTTCATCTAAAAATACTATCCCAGTTTGATTCAATTGTGAACAATTTATTGAGCATTACACATTCAACCATGAGCTATTTGACACCTTTTGACACCGTGACCGCAAAAGAATACACTATATATATGGAAGAAGTTCGCCCTAACGCTATATACACAACAAACGAAGCACAACAGATGTTGCGCGTCAGCAATAGCACTATTAAACGCCTTCTTAAAAAAGGCTTGATTCGTGCCAACAAGGTTGGCGGACAATACCGCATCCTCGGAAAAGAAATTTTACGACTCGTGTCGCCCGAACTCGAAAAAGAAATGGTAAAATCGTATATGAAAGTAAAGGGCAAGGTCGTACGAAAAATAAATAAGTGGTAACCGATAACACCGTAACGCATATGGAAGCGACACACACAACAGTTATTCAGCCAAAAAAGACCTTAAGCCTTTCTGACATCAAAGAGCTATGGAAATATCGCGAGCTCATTTATTTTTTCTCTTGGAAGGATATTAAAGTCCGCTACAAGCAAACACTTATCGGTGGTCTTTGGGCGATTTTTCAGCCATTCATCACTATGGTTGTGTTCACCGTTTTCTTTGGTCGTCTTGTTGGTATTCCTTCCGATAACGTCCCCTATCCGATTTTCGTATACGTTGGTCTGCTCTTCTGGCAATTTTTCTCATCAGCCCTTTCTGATACTTCAAACACACTTGTTACGAATCAGGCAATTATTACCAAAGTATATTTTCCTCGTTTGATTTTGCCGCTGTCAGCTGTCGTCACAAAATTTCTCGACTTCGCTATCGCCACAATTATTTTGGCGGGCATGATGATTTACTATCACTATGTACCGAGCATTGTTGGTGTATTAATTTTGCCAATTCTCCTTCTTATTACTTTTTTTGCTTCAACTGGTCTTGGGCTTTTCTTGGCAGCGATTAACGTAAAATATCGCGACGTTCGATACGCATTACCATTTTTTATTCAGATTCTTCTTTTTGTGACACCCGTTATTTATCCAGCAAGCATTGCCGGAAAATATTCTTGGCTCCTCGCTCTCAACCCAATGACCGGTGTTATTCAAACAGCCCGAGCAGGACTTCTTCATACAACACCGATTAATTGGGAGCTCCTTGGTTTGTCTGCACTTGCCTGCGTTGTCATGATGATTGTCGGCATATTGTATTTCAAAATTGTCGAGCGATATTTCGCAGATATTATTTAAACCCAAAGCCGCCACACAAAACCATGACTGCAATTATCGAAGTAAAAAATCTGGGCAAGAAATACGAAATCCGCCAAGGACAAGGTGGATATGTTGCACTTCGAGACGTCATCACAAACATCCTCAAAAGTCCCTTTAGTTTTGCTAAAGGCAAAGCCATGGACGCAGTTGGTTTGTCTAAAAAAGAAGAATTCTGGGCACTTAAAGGTGTCGATTTCACCGTCGAGCGTGGCGAAGTTATGGGAATTATTGGCGCAAACGGAGCTGGTAAGTCTACTCTTTTAAAAATTCTGACCGGTATCACCTTACCAACCGAAGGCGAAGCTATTTTGCACGGACATGTGTCATCTCTTCTTGAGGTTGGCACAGGTTTTCATCCAGAACTTACTGGCCGAGAAAATATTTTCTTGAACGGCGCGATTCTCGGCATGAAGAAAACTGATATCGAAAAACGCTTTGATTCGATTGTTGAATTCGCTGGCATTGAAAAATTTCTTGATACCCCGGTAAAAAGATACTCAAGCGGCATGTACGTCCGACTCGCCTTTTCTGTGGCAGCGCACATCGAGCCAGATATTTTGCTCGTCGACGAAGTGCTCGCAGTCGGTGATGCAGAATTTCAAAAAAAATGCCTTGGCAAAATGGATGAGGTGACCAAAACCCAGGGCCGCACAATTCTTTTTGTAAGCCATAACATGGCAGCCATTCAAAGCCTTTGCAAACGTTCAATTTTGATTGAAAAAGGCAAAGTCGCCATGGTTGGCAAAACATCTGAAGTAATAGACAGATATCTCAACACGAGCTTGAGTCAAAATGCGGTTGTTGAGTTTGAAGAAAAGGCGGGCGCATTGGCATCAATCCAAAAAATCTCCCTACTCAACAAAGACCACGAACCTCGTTCTGAATTTCCTGTCAGCGAACCCTTTTCATTTGAAATTATTTTTGAATGCCGAGAAAAAATTGATGAGGCCACACTCTCGATTCAGATTTATTCTCATGACCGAGACCTACTTCTCTACTCTTCAGAAGCCGATACACTCGAGCGTCTTTCTGAATACACTCCGGGCAAATACAAAACCACCATTACAATTCCTGAATTTCTTTTGAACGTTGGAAGATATTCTTTTGACGCAATTTTACACAAACCAAATCTTTCAATGTTTGCCGAGGCACGAAACATTGGCTTTGAAATTAAAAACGTCGAAAATCCTCGCTCAATTATTTTCCAAGGAAATCATCCGGGTCGAATTTCTACTCTCCTTTCGTACGAAACCAAAGGACCAAAAAAATAAATGTCCCCGATGCCTCCAAAACTTACCAGAGGAAATATCAATGGATTTTTTAATGATTACGCTATTTTTTCTTTCCTTTCAAAAAATCTCAGCGCATTAAAGGGTGAGGTGTTGGATATTGGTTGCGGCAACATGCGCTACAAAAACCTCATCCTTTCTAATTCAAAAGTCTCGAAATATATTGGCCTCGATCTTGAACCAGGAAAATTTGGTTACAACAGCAAAGCCGATGTGTACTGGGACGGTGTCACAATGCCACTTACAAATAATTCGATTGATAGCGCGATTTTATTTGAAGTTCTGGAACACTGTGAAAATCCAAACCTTGTAATCACCGAGGCATTTCGAGTTCTTAAGCCAGGTGGAAGATTACTTTTTTCAACACCGTTTTTATATCAGCTGCATGGCACACCACACGACTACCAACGCCTTTCACCCTTTGGACTTCAGTCACTTTTTTCAAAAGCTGGATTTTCAAAAATCAGCCTGGAACCGAGCGGTTCATATGATGCGAGCTTGGGTCAAATGATGGGCATTTGGATACGATATCGACCAATGCCATGGCTTATTCGAAAAATACTTTCGATACTTTTTGTTCCAGTTTTTAAAACACTTTTATATTTTGACCGGACGCACACAAATACAGAAACAGCGGCTTTAGGCGACAATGATATAATGCCCGGAATATTAGGAATCGTAGAAAAATAACATGAGAACACACTTTTTACAGTATTTGATTGACCCAGCAACAGGAGAAAATCTAAAAATTGAGTCAACCAAAGAAAAGAATGGCGATGTTCTCGAGGGTTTTCTTGTCTCATCAAAAAATCGCTACCCTATCGTCCGCGGCATTCCACGTTTTGCCGGCTACCAAGACGATAACAACTACGCAAATAGCTTTGGATACCAATGGAATAAGTGGTCAAAAATTCAGTTTGATAGCGAAAACGTCGGCAAGCCAATGGAAAACTACACATTAAAAATGTGGGATGAAATTACCAACGTTCGATCAAAAGACCTTAAAAAATCCGTAATTGTTGATTTTGGTTGTGGTTCAGGAAGACTTATCGAAACAGCGCGACAAAAAAATGCCATAGCAATTGGCTTCGACCTCAGTTACGCTGTCGAAGCGGCTGGTGAAATTTTTGCAAACGATCCCAATGTTCTTATTTGTCAGGCAGACATTTTAAAATCTCCAATTCGACCAAACTCCGTCGACGGCGCATTTTCAATCGGCGTATTACATCACACAAAAGACGCAAAAATTGGTTTTGATCAAATGGTGTCATGCGTAAAACCGGGCGGTTGGATTTCTGTTTCAGTGTATAGCCCAGGCGGTTATTACGATAATTTTATCGTCAATATATACCGAAGAATCTTTAAAGCATTGTGGCCGATCTTTGGACATTACCCACCACTTATCTATTCGTACGCGACAGTATATTTATTGCGACCCCTTCTTCGCGTTCCAATTCTGCGAACCCTCATCCGTCCGTTCCTTACGTTCTTCCCCTTCATGGATATCCCAGACATTCATTGGTCGGTTCTCAACACATTCGACAGTGTTACCCCAACCAACCAATACACCTTTAGTCTCTACCGAGTATTCCAATGGTTCAAAGCAGCAGGGCTCAAAGAAATTGAACCAAGCAACTGGGCTGGCGCAAGCGTGACTGCAAAAAAATAATGTCGGTCAAAAAAAGCAACAAAAATCATATCAGCCGTGCGGTTACGTTCTTAAAAAATAGATATGCTCCACGAGGCGCACGGATCAGTTTTTCTCAAGCTGGAGAAGACGTTCTGATGGAATCTGCTTTGAAAAAAATGGGCGTGCACCAGCCACTTTATATAGATATCGGTGCTCATCACCCCGTGTTTGGCAACAACACTTATCTTTTTTATACAAAAGGTTTCAGTGGTGTCATCATCGAACCAGATCAGAGTTTATGTTCCCTTTCACAATCAAAAAGAAAGCGTGATACGAGTGTCTGCGCGGGTGCCGCCGGCAAAGACAGCGAAGCAAAACTTTTTATTTTTCCACAAAGCACTCGAAACACATTCTCTGAAACTCAAGCAAAAGCTTGGGCAAAAGAGTCGGGCCAAATCATGCAAGAATCCCGAGTTCCTGTTTTTTCACTCGATACGATTATCAAAAAATTTTGTGGAAATAAAACACCTGATGTCGTTTCGATAGACGCAGAGGGATACGATCTCGACATTCTTTCGAACTTCAGTTGGAACAAACGACCAAAAGTGTTCTGTGTCGAAACAGCTGAAAACACCGACCTCGTCACCAAAAGAAACCAGGCTATTTATGATATTTTCCAAAAGCATCAGTATGTGCGATACGCTGAAACCCCGGCGAATACAATTTTTATTGATACAATGAAATAAATATGTGTGGAATTATCGGCATTGCCGCTCAAGACGCTAAAAAATACGAAGACCGAGCTCGAAATATGATGCAGTGTATTACGCATCGTGGTCCAGACGGTGATGGTCTTAAAATTTTCAAAAACTGCGCATTGGGACACCGAAGACTTTCAATCGTCGACATCGCCACCGGCGCCCAACCAATGTTTAATACCGACGGCTCAGTCGGCCTGGTTTTTAACGGCGAGATTTATGGCTTTAAAGAGCTCAAAAAACAGCTCACTTCCTACCCTTTTAAAACATCTTCGGACACCGAAGCCATCCTCGCTCTCTACGAAGCGCGTGGTGAAGCTTTTTTGAAAGATTTACCAGGAATGTTTGCATTAGCGCTGTGGGATGAAAAAATTCAAACCCTTTTTATTGCACGTGATCGCTTTGGTGAAAAGCCACTGTATTACGCTATTGGCACCGGAGGCGAGCTTATTTTTGGTTCAGAAATTAAATCAATTATTGCTTCAGGACTTATAAAGCCCGAACTTGATATTGATAGCGTTGCCCATTACCTCAACAAACTCTATGTGAGTCCAGTAAAAACAATATATAAAAATATTCACACCCTGCCGCCAGCACATTCACTTATATACAAAGATGGCAAAATAAAAATCAGCCGCTACTGGAATCAACCAGAAACAAATTTAGGCATTACTCTCGACGAAGCTTTGCCGGAATTTAAAAGACTTCTTAACAATGCCGTAAAAAACCAACTTGTGGCAGATGTTCCTGTTGGTGCCTTTTTAAGCGGCGGCGTAGATTCAACCACTGTTGTTTCAATCGCAAGCAAACTCAGTCCGCATATAAAAACATTTGCCTTTGGCTATGAGGGCACGAAAAACGAATTATCGTTTGCCAAAATGGCAGCAGAAAAATATGGCACTGACCATCACGAACTTCACGACACTGATTACAAAATTGCCGATTTACTTATTCAAATGGCGGATATTTACGACGAACCACTCGCCGATTCATCAACTATCTCTACCTATTTAATTTCTAAACTCACTCGCAAACATACCACCGTCGTTCTTTCTGGTGACGGCGGTGACGAACTTCTTGGCGGATACCATGGCTGGAACCGACCAATCATGGCGATGACCGACCCAATGCTTTCAAATTTCCCCGGCAAATCTCTTTTAATGCGACTCATGGCTCAAATCGCCCTCCGCACACAGTGGCAAAAAAAAGTTGATGTCATAAATACCGCACGAGGTTTGCACTACCGCAGCAACTTCAAAAATGCGATTGATGCACATCGAACGAGCAATATGTTTTTTAAACCTAGCGAACTTGCAGCGCTCGGTCTTTCGCCCGAAATACAGTTCCCCACTCCTTCTTGGAATCCAAGCAATACAGTCGACGATGCAATGCGTGACGATCTAGAAAACTATATGCCGGGTGATATTTTGGTTAAAACCGACCGAGCAAGCATGGCAAGTTCACTCGAGCTCCGTTCTCCATTTTTAGACATTCCCTTTGCAGAATTCGCCATTTCTCTGCCCCACAACCTCAAAATCACCGATTCTGAGGACAAAATGATCCTCCGACGAGCATATGAGCATGATTGGCCAGAAGCCATTAGAAACCGCAGCAAACAGGGTTTTGGTGCCCCGATCCATATTTGGCTTGAAAAACCCGAGGTCAAAAAGCTTATCAATGAATATTTGAATGATCCAAAAAAGAAAATTTTCCGGTATATTTCTTTTCCTAAAAGCCGAAAATACATAGCCGAAAAAAAGTACAAGCTGTGGATCCTTCTTACCCTTTCACTTTGGATGGAACGCCATGAATTCTAAGAATCCTTCTACAATACAAAAAGCTTTGCCGGCAATCAGCGTACTGATGTCGGTTCATAATGGTGAAAGGTATCTTAAAGAATCTGTTGAAAGTATTTTGACCCAAACCTTCACTGATTTTGAATTTATTATCATTGACGACGCTTCGATCGACACAACCGCAAACATTCTTGAATCATTCGCCCAAAAAGATCCGCGAATTATCGTGATACGGAATGGACAGAATCTTGGCCTTACAAAATCTCTTAATAAAGGATTGAACCTTGCTCGGGCGGAATATGTTGCTCGCATGGATGCAGACGATATTTCTCTCCCAGAACGTTTACAAATCCAAAAAGATTTTCTCGACCATAACCCGCATATTGTTTGTGTTGGAAGTAGCACGATAATAATTGACGAACATAGCAAAAAACTCGGCATAAAAAAGCCGCCAACAAACCCAGAACTCCTTCGATTCCATATGATGCTGAAAAATCAAATGACACATTCTTCTGTGATGTTTCGAAAAGAAAGTATCTTGTCAGAAGGTGGATACAACGAACAACTTCCCTATACTCAGGACTACGACCTGTGGTCGCGGCTACTCATGGCAGGAAAAAATATGGCAAACATCGAAGAAGCTCTTGTAACCTACAGATCACATGCAGGGGCGATTACTCAGGGTAAAACACGTGAGACAGCATACGCACTTGCAACCGCAACGGTCTACAAAAATATTTCAAAATATATCAATGCGGACAAAACTGATATACAAGCGTTCATTGAAACCTTTCACAAGCAACGGGTAGGATCGATCCACGAACTTCTGATTTTCAAACGCATATTGCGGGATTTTACCCATTCATACATTCAAAAGGAAGAAGTATCTGTAGAAAATTCTTTCCGTATCAAGCAATACGTATCTGCAGAAAATAAAAAGGCTATTCTACAATATCTCAAAAAACGTCTTGGCGTTTTATATAAAACGATCTCTTCAGTAAAAAGAAAGATGTATTCCAAAAAATAACAGATGAAAACGCCGATAATTCTCATCATTTTTAATAGACCACAAGAGACTCGAAAAGTGATCGATTCGCTTCGGCTTATAAAACCCGAAAAACTATACGTGATCGCCGACGGACCACGAACTCCGGGCGAATTATCTCTCTGCGAAGCAACGCGTGCGGTTATGGAAACAATTGATTGGGAATGCGATATCCAAAAAAAATATTCGGAAAAAAATCTTGGTTGTGGAATTAATGTTTCTTCTGGAATCACGTGGGCCTTTGAACATGAGGAACAGGCAATCATTTTGGAAGACGATTGCCTTCCCAACCCAACCTTTTTCCCTTTTTGTAATGAACTACTTGAACGATACAAAAACGATGAAACTGTAATGCATATCAGTGGAAATTTTTTCCAACAAAAAAACCGCGCATTCAAAGAATCAGCGAGCTACTACGCATCAATTCTTCCTCACATTTGGGGCTGGGCGACCTGGAAACGTGCATGGAAAAAATACGATTTTAATCTGACTCAATGGCCAGAAATTAAAAAAACCGGCTCGCTCAAGTCTTGGTTTAAAAATCCAGCCGCATATGAATACTGGTCTGGAATTTGGGATCAGTACTATACTCAAAAAATAAATATATGGGATGCGCAGTGGGTTTTTGCCTGCGCTGCAAACAGAGGTATTTGCATAAACCCAACCGTAAATCTCGTTTCAAACATCGGATACGGCACATCCGCCACAAACACAAAAACGCTCGACGAAAGCGCCAATATCCCGACAAAGGAAATTTCCTTCCCTCTTATCCATCCCCAAACTCTCATAATCAACCGACAAGCCGATGAATTTACTGCAAGAAAAAATTTTGGTATTGATGATACCGTTTTACACCGAGCACTACGCCCAATCAAAAATATGTTTCCAAACACCTATTGGAAACTCCGAAACCTATTTAGAAAATAAATCGAGATATTGTTTTGCGGTGTCTTTTATTAGAAATTCTTTTTCGACAAGTTGTTTTCCCTGCAAACCAAAGCTTTGAGCCTTTTCCTCGTTTTGTAAAAGGTCGCTGATTTTTTCGGCAAGAGTCATAACATCAAATGGATTTACAATGTAGCCGTTCTCGCCGTCGTGCACAACTTCTCGTGAACCCCCAAAACACGTAGCGATTGCCGGCTTACCCGCCGCAAAGGCTTCAAGATTCGTATTTGGGAAAGAATCAAAACAAACCGATGGAGTAACCACTACATTCGATGAAGCATAGGCTTTTTTCATTTCATCTTCACCCAACCAACCGGTAAAAACAACTGATTTGGCAATGTTCAACGTTTCGGTCTTTTCGATCATTCGATCAGCATAAAAATCCTTCCGACCAGCAACAAACAAGATCGCCCCAGGCACCCTTTGAATTACTTGTTGCATAGCCAGCAGAATCAACTCTCCACCCTTGCTACCAGACAGTCGACCTCCAAAAAGTACAACTTTAGATGCAGGATCGGCAAATTTACTTTTAAAGGCGGTTGCATCTGCAGAAGGAATCTGCCAATTTTTTGTATCAATTCCGTTTTTAATGACGGAAACATGAGCGATATTGTTTTGAGAAAGCGCGTCCTTGAGAGCATCGCTCACCGCAATCACACCATCAATTTTTCTGAGTACCTGACGGATAAAAACATTCCTGAAGGGATTAAAGCGAAGTCGGAACTTTTGATACATCGTGCCAGCCGTTACGCGATAATTAAAGGTTTGAGGACAAGAAAAATCTGATGGATTAATAAACTCGGTAAAGGTGCCCGGGTAAAAAGACATGATGTCGTGTGCTGTCATGAAAACTTTTTTGCCAGCTTTTTTAGCCAAAGAAAGTGCGGAGTAGGAAATATGAGCATGAACATTGTGGGCGTGCACAACGTCAGGATTATATTTTCTAAGGACCCTTTTTATCGCACGCAAGCCCGCTGGATTCAACAAAGAAACATAGGAACGCCACCGTTCGTGGTATACAGAATGGAAATATTCAACAGAAAGACCCTCGAGGCTATGGACACCGACTTTTTCTCGATTAGCGGTGGCCGCAAGAACAAACACCTCGTGCCCCTGTCGAACAAATTCTTTGCTGATTCGAAAAGCCATTACACCCGCACCACCAGCAACATCAGGTGGAAAATCATCTGAGAGGACTAAAATTTTCATAATTTTTTATACAACCCAAGCATAACTGCCGCTTTTTTATCTGTCGAATTTTCCCTTGCCCAAGCAATACAGTCTTCGGGCTTAATAAGATTGCCGACCAACACCGCATCAACCTTTTGAGCAACTGTCTGGGAGTTATACTGATCCACCAAAAAGCCCGTTTTGCCATCCCGGATGGCATCCGACACCCCACTATCCTTTGGACCAATACAAGGCACTCCATGCGCATTGGCCTCAATATAGACCAATCCATAGCCCTCAAAGTCGGCACCATTGTTTGTGGAAAGCATTAAGAAAAGATCGGCGTTTGCGTATAATGCTTGAAGTTTTTCATTGCTCACCTGGCCTTCAAAAATAATTTTTCCTTCCAAATGATGCTCGGTGATTTTTTGTTTGAGGAGCTGAATGTACGGATCCTGTTCTTTATATGTACCTACAATCCTGTATACAACATTTGTTTTTACAAAAGCCAGTGCGTTGATTGCCTCAAGCAAACCCTTTCTCGGTTTGAGCGCACCGACAAAAAGTATTTCTTTTGGTGAATTATTTTTTGCAGGAATATTCGGCGTAGCATGTTCCATATGCACCCCGCCAGCGAGAACATCGATCTTATTGGCAACAAGAGACTGCTCACCGATCGCGGTCATATGTCTTAAGAGATGCTGCTTTGTGAATTCACTCACCGCAATCACTGAATCAATTTTTGCATACAATTTTCGGGTAAGGATCGTTGAAACAAGTCGCCTCCAACCAGAAACTAAAATTGGCAAAAAGGCGTATGTACTGTGAACGGTGATCACCCACTTTGGGGATTTTTTCCCCAGAGAGTTCAAAGAGATATTTCCAAGAAATGGCAAAACAGTCGCGTAAGGCTCAACGATGACATGGACTATGTCAGGAGAAAATTTCTCAATCATTCCTCGAACCGATTTTGCTGTGGAAAAAGAAGCAAAAGGGTTGGCAATATACCCGAGCGGTGCGCCCAACGGTCTTTCCTGTTTCAGTGGTGAGTTTTCTGTATATTCATGCACAAGACACAAAACATCAGCGCCTTGCTTTTGAAGGTCTTGAGCCAGGTCATTAGCATAGCGACTCCAACCGTCAGTGCCTTTGAGATGATGCGTAAGAAAAATAACTTTCATGTGTTTATTTTTGAAAATATCGCAGAATTATTTTTTCTTACAGACAATATAGTAGCCGGTCGGCATCAAACTTTCCTCAGCAACACTTTTTTTGATATCACCAAATTCTTTTTTAGTCAGCCAATTCATATGATTAAGAACTGCAGCTTTTAAAAAGATGAGCAACTTTGTGAACTTTCCACCACGAAGGCTCGACTGAAAACAAATACGCTGCAAAAGAGCGGCGATGGTCGAGAAATTTTCGGTTTCTGCGACGAGTTCCAACACTTCCCAACCTGCAAATAATTCTCTGAGGCCGTACTTTGTAAATCGCCAATAGTCATGCGGAGTGTCGTGCAGCGGATATACAAAACGAGTCGTTAAAATCACTTGTCCGCCAGTTTTCAAAACTCGCCCAATCTCCCCAATCACCTTTCGAGGATCCTTCACGTGTTCCAAAACCTCGGTACAGAGTACTAATTCGAACTCACCGTCCTTAAATGGCAAATTGTGCGCATCTGCAACGATATCGGGCTTACGAGCAGGGTCGATGTCGATCGAAAGACGGTTCGGAAAAAAGCGGTGGTATGACGAGCCTCCGGAGCCAATATCAAGTACACGCACATCAGATTTGTGACGCTCAAGAAATTTCTCCAAATGCCCTCGGGTGATTTTTTTAAACATACTTTTATATGTGTTGATCTATAAATTCTAGTATATTTTTACCTCGAGCACTCCATGTATATTTCGAGACTTTTTTCTTGGCATTTTCTGCCCGGTTTTTTACCTCAGGGTCAGCAAGCACGGCCACGATCATTCGTGCCAAATCCTGTGCGTCATCTGGAGCAAAGAAAGCTGCATCGTGTTCATCGACGATTTCTTTGATCGATGGAATGTCCGAAGCAAGAATCGGAACACCGCTCGCCATATGTGCAAAAAGCTTCAACGGTGAAGTGTAATATTTTGAAATAAGATATTTTGCTGAATTTGGAATGACTAAAAGATCAGCGGCCTTTTGGTTAGTCGCCAATTCGGTGTATGCACGATATCCAAGGAAAATCGCATGCGGGTATTCCTTTGTAAGCTCAGCGATTTGTTTTTCTGTGCCACCAATGAGGGCAATTCTTGCAAATGCTGGGTCAATGAGCCTTGAAGCATCGAGTAATGTTTTATACCCCTTCCATTCATCAAAAAGCCCGATGTACATGACGATTTTTGTATCGACTGGCAGATGATAAGAAAGTAAGCCGAGTTTAGCGTGAGCAGCTTCTCGCGCATCAGATTGAGAAACACTGATTTCAAAATCTTTGAGATCAATCGCGTCCGGAGCAACATATATTTTTTCCTCAGCGACACCAAAACCTCGATACAGATTTTTAAGCCCGTTGGAAATAGTCACGATGCCTGAAAGCCGGCGCAAAAGTTTTTGTGTTATCACACCAGTCGAACCCATATGAGCTTCCCAAAACTGCTTCCACCCTAAAAGTGAAGCATTCAAAAGCGGCCAAGTGTCTCGTGAATATATACAGACTTCTCCATGTTTGTGCGCCTGCCAAGAAGAATGTCGGCGAACATACCAAACCGCAAACTCAGAAAAAATAACGGTTTCCAAGAAAAAACCAATTTTACCAAAACGAACGAGGTCGAGCGTCGGCACCTTCACGATCGAAAAATTATTTTTGACGCCGTAATAGTCGAATGGGTCTGTCTTTAAGACATTGAAACGTCGTGGCACGACAAGCG
>JAHFLV010000008.1:0-5350 GCA_023264565.1 Candidatus Zambryskiibacteriota bacterium | reverse complement strand
GTCACTGCGGCGCCAGCGTTAGCAAAAGCTTCGCAAGTTTTCATAATCTGAATACCGTGCGCTTTTTCGGTCGGTAGTCTGATATTAGCGATATAAAATATTGTTTTCACCGTTTTTACCAATGTTAGCTCTTTTGTTTTGTGATCTTCAAAAGATCTTGGTAGTGCGGATCAGAAATCCACTCTTTGAGTTTTTTGCCAGGATAGACGAAAGCTGGATTATTTAAAGCCACAACATACAAATGCGGAGCAAATGGTCGCACAAGCACGTCGAGAATTTTATTTTTAAATAAAAAAGGTCGAACTTCTTTTACTATCCACCCTGCCCTTTCTGTAGTGAGCCGCAAAGTCGCATGAGTGAAAAAATTAACATGGTTCGTCGCCAGCGCTCCTCGAAAGCCCTTCACCCGAAGAAAAGAAACAATTTTTGGCACCACTGGTACTCCAATAATTGCTACGGTTTCAGGACGAGACAATGCTTTGAGTTTCATTAAAAATGCATGAGGAGACAAAAGATGTTCAAACAAATTATTAGCCCAAATAGCTTCGAATGTTTGATCTGTATCAAGCGTGTCGAGTTTTTCGGCGTTGGCAAAAACCACTGGCAAGTTATTTTCCTTTGCATACACCACTTCTTCTTGGGTAGTCGTGATTCCAAGACTTCCCCTTCCAAATAGTCGCAAATATTCTCCAAAGCCACAGCCAATATCGAGTACCGATTTTTCGGACAAGCGATAGATATCGCGGAGATTTTTAAAAGTTCGGGACATTTTGACCCGGCTATTTCTTTGTTCGACGCTCATGAATTTTTGATATAGGAAACGAAACGATTCGGATCAATAGTAGCAAAAGCATTCACAAAAGACACGTTCTCAACGTTTGATTCTTCGTATGGCGAAAGGCTGATTTCTAAGCCCGATTTCACGGTGAGTCCGTGCGTATAATCGTCATCAATAATAAAAATTGAATAGCCATTTGTAAGCAAAATGTCAAACAACTCGGCAACACTTGATCCAGCTGACCGTAAAGCTTTTGGATTGATTTCAAAAATAATATTCGGTTTTGCTTTTGCGATTGTCTGCAAACCACCCTTCAAAATATTTGGTTCAAAACCCTCAGCATCAAAAATCATGAGATCTGGCAAAAACACGGTCTCCGAAGAGTCAGAAAATAATTCGTCTATGGTTTTAATAGTCACCATTCCCTCGCCCGCATGCGTTCGAGCAGATTCAACAAAGGATGATTGCCCGAAATCAAAATACATTTTTTGCTCGCCTGAAATGTCACCGAGCGCCGCCGCAACAGGATACACGTTTGAACTACCCGACACTGGAGTATTTATTACAATATTTTTAACCAAACGTTCGTACGTTTTTGGATTAGGTTCAAAGGCATACACGAGAGCTTTAGGATTTACAGAGGAAATAATGAGCGGATAGTAGCCAATATGCGAACCAGCATCAATCGCGCATTTGGTTTCTTCGGCGATCAAAGCCACAAAACGCGCAGTTACTGGCTCCCAAGACAACTCCTTATACCCACTCATAAACATCAAAGTTTTATTTACCATGTCTTCCATGTCGCCATAGACTTCCATGGAAAAACCACGCTGCCCCTTTTCAACCGAAGTGTTTTTGACTCGCACTATTTCAGAATAGTTTTTTCCAAAAAGCCTTTTCGAAATCGGCCAGACCAATATGTCGGTTAATTTTTCTGAAGGAGAAATCCGGATAAGAAAACTCATGCACACACGGGCCATCTTAAGAAGTCGATGTTGTACAGAAGGTTTCTCAGTTGAGCTGGCCATAGATGTGAGTTAATTTTTGCGCCGACTGTAACCAGCTTTGATTTTTAACGCTCTCAATACTATCATGTCGGATTTTTTCCTCGGTTAGATTGTCGCGTTTTTTGAGCTTCGTGAGACATTCAGCAAGTTCAGCCGTATTATCGAACACAAACCCATTCTTTTCATTCACTATTTCCGCCGCTGGAATATTCCTGGTAATAACTGGCAAACCATACGAAAGTGACAAAATCAGTCCACCCGAAGTCATTTCTGAACCGTCATAATAAAACACAGAATAATCTGCCATCGCCATATACGTTGGAATCTCTTCATCTGGCACAAATTCATTTCGCACCACAACACCATCTGCACCGATTTTTTGAGCAAATGCATTTAAAGAATCAACATATGTTCCCTTTCCTTTTCCAATAATAAGCAAAACGAGATTTTTGTTTTCTTTTTTTGCTCGCGCAAAAGCCTCAATAATTTTTTCATTTTTTTTATAAGGAGCCATAACCCCAAGAGAAAGTAACACAATATCTGAATCTTTAAAGCCAAATTTTTGCCGCATAGCGGGGGCCTTAAAAGTCTGAGCGGGTTCAGCGGGTCCATATACACCAATATAATTTGCGTGTGGCACCACATCGATCTTCTTGTTCGAATATTTTTTTCTATATTGTTGAAGCGTACTTTCCTGCTGAACAATAATGTGATCAGTCATCATTCGTACAACACCCTGTCCAAAACGATCAATGCTTGGATACGGGTAGTCGTGTGCATAAAAATTATGCACGGTCCAAACCACCTTAAAATTCCAGACCGATTTCAAAAATGCCAAAAGCAAAATATTGCGAGCTAAAAGAAAAACAGATTTAAGAAAAAAGCGGCTGCCATACAAAACAGTCGGCCATTGGATATGAATAATATTTTTAGCATTTCGCACCTGCTCAGTTCGAAGGAGTCGAACAACACTCCAGAGATTATCATCGCCGAGCGGCATGATTCGAATATTCCTATCAGCCTCTTGGACAGAAGAAAGCAAAAGCTCGATGTACGTATTATTTTTATTCTTCGAGGGAATAACGAAGAGGTTGGTTGGTAATTGATTCATACACTATTCTTCAGAAAGAATGCTCGCAATTTTTGGGATCAGGTTTTTAATATTATGGTTTTCCATAACATATTTTTTAAGGTCAGGGTCAACAGTCGTTTGAGACAACTCTTGTATTTTTTTCGTCAAAATCTCAATCCCAACATCGGCTGGAGAAATAAAATTCTGTGCCGGCACAATATTTTTAAAGGCTTCGTTGGAAGTTAAGATCTGCAAACCAGAAAGCATTCCTTCCAAAACAGCCTTATCCATACTTCCCGTCTCACTGAGATTAATGAGCATTTGGGCAGAGCGATAATAGGTGTTTACAGCTGAAGGTGAAATATTGCCGGCAAATTGCACTGATCCATCAAGACCCGCTTCTTTTACAAAATGTTTGATTTTGTTTTCATATTGCTTGTCTTCGGTTGTAACTCCAGAACCCACAAGCGTTAACGCAAATGAACAATGTTGTTCAAGCAATTTTTGCACAGCTTCAACCATAATTCTGACTTGCTTAGTTTTTGAAATTCGACCCACAGATAAAAGTCGATATGTGTTGGGTTCAGTATTGTTTTGAACGCCCACCGAGCTTGCAGCGAATTGCCCTATATCAATTCCATGCCCAGCCACCCGCAGTTTTTGACTTGGCAATCTGAAACTTTCTTTTGATGCGGTAAAAATAAGGCCTGCGAATTTTTCAGCGATTCGCAATTTAAGATCAACATGTTTGTGGACATACCAAAGAGCGATCTTTTTTCCGAAACTTTTCCAAACAGGCGCACCCAAAATAACATAGATTGGATTCATATGAACAAACACGGTGTCGTAAGAATCCCTCTCTTTAAAAATAAATGAGTAAAAATTGATCAGGTATCTGAATCGAGATTTTTTAGTTTCCTTACCAAGAGAAAAAACTCGAACATGTTGCGGCAACTGATACTCACCTTTCTGCAAACAGATCACAGTGACTCGCTCAAAGTTTGCGGCAAATTCGACAATCCATCGATGAAAAAAACCAAGAATCGGATCGTTCATATCGACTTTTTGAGTCACGATCAGAAGTCGCTTTCTTGAAGAATTTTTTGGAATAGTCTTTTGCTTAGGCATGACGAGTGTTTTCGATATTTTCCTTATATAGCGACAAATATTTTTGATGATCGGTAATCGCAACAGAATCGAGGCGGTCGAAGGCCTCATGAGCAAATTGCTCACGGATATCATTATTCTCAATCAAACGAGAAATATTGTTATAAAAACAAGCCACATCGTTTACCGGACATACAAAAGATGTTCCGTCCTTTAAAATTTTTGAGGCAATACCAACATCGGTAGATACTGTTGGACAATGAGCCGCAGTGGCTTCAATAATTGTCATACCAAAACCCTCATAGTCTGAAGTCACCAAAAACATGTGCGCGGTTTTGTAGTACGGAACAAGATCACCTTGCCAGTCTTCAAACACAACGTTTGCTTCTACGTTTAGTTTTTTAGCGTACTGCTGCAGTGCCCGTTTCTCCGGCCCAGATCCAACAATTACCAATCCAAGCTTCGGATACTCATCCAACAGTCGACTCAAGACCCCGATAGCAAAAGAGATATTTTTCTCTTTGGTGAGACGCGAAGCCATCAAAATAATAAAATTAAATTGAGGATACTTTTTTTGTAGATCAAGATCAGGCCGCACAGTTGCTTCTGTAATTTTTTCTATGTCGACAAAAATCGGTAATACTTGGGGTACAAGTTTTCTATGTTTCAGAAGCGGTGCAAGACTCTCAGCAATTCTCGAACTTACCACACGCAGACCATCAGCTTTGCGAATGATCTTTTTAGCAAATAAAATTCGCATACGATTACTAAAAGATTCTTTTTTAAAATAAGGGCTCAAAAAATCAGTATGCATTTGCACATGGAGCGGCAAACCAAATCTTTTTTTGAGTCGCAAACCCACGAGCCCCGTTTCAAAAGGATTTTGAACTGTCACAACAGTATTTTCTGGCGTACATTTTTTATCGCGCACGATCCCCGCAGCGATTGCTACCGCATGTTTGATAAAAGAGAACTTAGAAAAAGAATTAGTTGGGTATGCCCATACATTTTGGCCGATCTGAACTTTTGTCGGAATTGAACCAGACCGAACAAAACTCTGGCTCGCAAAAACAATGATGTGCAATTCTTCAAAAAGAGTGCCGTATTCAGCCTGACGCTGTCTGACAGGACTACCCTCCTTAAAAATATTTCTATCCGTACTAATACTAATTACCTTGATCATCGGTTTATTGTACGCGATTTACAACAGCTATAATTTCATCGCAGATTTGTGCCCAACTATGCGTATATGAGAACTTCTTAAGATTTTCTACAAGAGCAATGTGGTTGGTACGGTCAGCCATATATAAAATTTTCTCTGCGATATCGTCGATATTTTTTGGATCCACAAAAAGCCCGACACTTTTCACCCTCTCATAAATACCC
>JAHFLV010000029.1 GCA_023264565.1 Candidatus Zambryskiibacteriota bacterium | reverse complement strand
AAGTCTGTTTTAAAGAAAAGTGCTGATTTAGATAAAATTATTACCAAAGCGGCGCCTGACTGGCCGATCGACAAAATTTCTATTGTTGATCGAAATATTTTGCGTGTCGGCTTGTACGAACTCATTTTTGCCGACCATGCAGAAGTGCCTCCAAAGGTGGCGATTAACGAAGCCATCGAGCTCGCCAAAACCTACGGCGGCGACACTTCAAGTAAGTTCGTGAACGGCGTCTTGGGTGCGGTGTACAAAGAAATGGGCGAGCCGGGCAAGAACGAAACGTCTAAAAACAAGAAGCCAAAAAATATTCCGGATGCTCAGGCTCCATTGCAGAAACTTGGTGGTGCTGTTGTGTATGCGCAACACGAAGGCGACATTTATTTGGCACTCGTCCATGACGTGTTTGGTCACTGGACTCTTACCAAAGGCAAAATCGATGCCGGTGAAGAAGAGCAAGCTGGCACAATTCGCGAAGCGAAAGAAGAAATCGGCCTCGATATTACGATCAAGGAAAAACTCGGTGAAAACGAATATATTGCCTATCATCCAGAAGAAGGAAAGAAACGAAAGCGAGTGATGTACTTTTTGGCCGAGGCACCCTTTATGGATCTCAAACTCGAAGAAGGTAATGGTGGTTTGGACGATGCAAAGTGGTTCAAACTCGCCGACATTATCGACCTCAATTTTTATAACGACATTTTGCCGATTGTGACCAAGGCGATCAATATTTTACTCAAAAAGTAGTTTTCCTTTAAGTTCTCCTGCGCATTCAAAATTCGTAGAAAAACCCTCAATATAGTAAGATTTGGCAATGGATTTCAGTAAGTTTGAACAAAACGCCGGTATAGAATTTAAAGATAAAAGCCTCCTTCGACAGGCCTTTGTTCATCGTTCATATATAAATGAAAACAAAGACGCGGGTTTTTCGCACAACGAACGCCTCGAATTTTTGGGTGATGCAGTGCTCGAAATGATCATCACCGACTATCTGTATAAAAAATATCCAGAAAAGACTGAAGGTGACTTAACTTCATATCGTTCGGCGCTTGTGAATGCGACCACCTGCGCGGCGGTAGCTACCAAACTCGGAGTCAACGATTTCTTAATTTTGTCTAAAGGCGAAGCCAAAGACACTGGCCGCGCTCGTCAGTACATTTTGGCGAACACTCTCGAAGCAATCATTGGAGCGCTCTATGTAGACCAGGGCTACGACACTGCCATGGAATTCGTCTCAATGCATATTTCTCCGCTTATCGAATCTATTCTTGCAGAAGGTTCGTGGATCGATGCAAAAAGTCTTTTTCAGGAAAAAGCTCAGGATATTGAATCAAAAACTCCAGAATATAAAACTATTAAAGAAGCTGGTCCTGACCACGATAAAAAATTCACTATCGGTGTGTTTCTCGGCAGCAAACAAATTGCGACCGGTGAAGGAAAGTCAAAACAGGACGCAGAACAAGAAGCAGCAAAAAAGGCACTCAAAGCAAAGGGTTGGGAATAACTCGAAAATAATTCTGTGTGCCAAAATGGTATTCTGTAATGCACTAGTCTGATTTGCATGTATCTAAAATCGCTCGAAATTTCGGGTTTCAAATCATTCGCTAAAAAAAGCGATCTGTTTTTTACAACCCCAATCACTTCTATTGTCGGTCCGAACGGTTCGGGAAAATCTAACGTGGCCGAAGCCTTTCGTTTTGTGCTGGGTGAACAGTCTTTGAAGTCGATGCGAGGAAAAAAGGGTGAAGACATGATTTGGAATGGTAACAACGATGTGGCTCGGTCTAACCGTGCGTCGGTCAAAATTGTGTTTGACAACTCTCGTCGCTTTTTGAATCTTGATTTTGATGAAGTAAGCGTCGAACGTACGGTGTTTCGAGACGGTGTGAATGAATACTCGATAAACGGCACTCGTGTGCGTCTCAAGGACGTTTTGGAGCTTTTGGCGACCGCTCATGTGGGTTCTTCCGGACATCACATCATTTCTCAAGGAGAAGCTGATCGAATCTTGAACTCAAATGTGAAAGAGCGAAAAGCGATGATCGAAGATGCGCTTGGTCTCAAAATCTACCAATACAAAATGGAAGAAAGCGAACGCAAACTCGCGAAGACTGAAGAAAATATAAAGTCAGTTGAGTCGCTTCGTCGCGAAATTTTGCCGCACATCAAATTTCTTAAAAAGCAGGTTGAGAAAATTGAGAAAGCGCTCGAAATGAAGGCGTCACTTGGTGAGCTCTACAAAACCTATCTTCGAGATGAGAATTTGTATATTCATACTGCAAAAGAAAAGTTGGCAACTGAAAAAGCGCCAATCGAAAAGCGTTTGAAGGAGCTCGAACACGATCTTGCTGAAGCAAAAAGCATTCTCGAAAAATCCAAAAATCATGATCAAAAAAGTGATCATATTATTGCTCTTGAAGGAAAAATTCGGGCAGTTCGAGACCAGAAAGACGAAATTTTCCGCGATCTCGGCAGAACAGAAGGTTCGATTGCCTCTGAGGAACGTATCATAAAAAAAGAGCGGGAACTCATGCAAACACTTGAGCTCAATGTTTCTATCCGAGATGTTGAAGGTCTTGCTGCAGAGATCGACCAAAACATTGCTTTGGCCGAAAAAGAAACGGCGCTTGATGGTTTGCGAAAAATTATCGGCAATGTTCGCTCCCTTATCACAAACTTTGTTTCAAGACATCGCCAAAAAACTGCTGGTCAGAATATTGTTGATTCAGAAAAAACTCTCGCTGATTTCAAAGCAAAAAAGGTGGATTTGGATGGAAGACTTGCTACCGTAAAAACTGAGGAAGAAAAACTTTCGAAAGAATACGCAGATTTGCGAACGGAAATTGATGCGGAAAAAGATACCAACCGCGCCGCCGAGAAAAAACTTTTTGAAGTCATGACTGCACAGAACGCTGTTATTGCTGAGCGAAACATTATTCGTGCTCGTGAAGAGTCTTTAAGAATTGAAGAAGAGGGCTATAAGCGAGAAATTGGTGAGGCCGCCGCGCTTATAGGCCGTGAAGTGTTGGATTTTCAAAAGCCACAAAATGCGGGAAATGAAAATGCCGTAATTTCCGAAAATTCTGTTGCCGTCGACAACGCACCGGCTGACCGCCCAACTCAACACGACCGCCGACGCGAAATTGAAAAAATAAAAATTCGTCTTGAAGAAAGTGGTGTGGGCGCATCAGATGAAACCATGAAGGAATTTCGTGAGGTTTCAGAGCGTGATACTTTTTTGGTTCATGAACTCGAAGATTTAGAAAAATCTGCTGAGTCTTTGCGGGCTTTGATTAAAGATTTTGGTCAGAAAATTAGTACTGAGTTTGCGACCGGTTTGGAAAAAATCAACAAGCAGTTCGGCGAATTTTTTGGTTTGATGTTCGGCGGCGGGGAGGCCAAACTTATTTTAATAAAAGAAAAGAAACGCCGTGCGGCGCCCGCTGATGCCGATCTTGATTTGGTTGCTGGAATGGCTGCGAGTATGGGCGAAACAGAGGATGAAGAGGTTGAAGAAGGTGTCGATATTTCGGTGAACTTGCCACGCAAAAAAGTGAAAGGACTCATGATGCTTTCTGGCGGTGAGCGCGCACTTACGTCGATCGCACTTATTTTCGCTATGTCTCAGGTTAAACCACCTCCATTTATTATTCTTGATGAAACCGACGCCGCGCTCGATGAAGCCAACTCAAAAAAGTACGGCGACATGATCGAAAACTTGGCAAAATATTCTCAGCTTATTTTGATTACGCATAATCGCGAGACCATGGCACGTGCTGGGGTGCTATACGGTGTCACTATGCTCTCTGGTGTTTCAAAGCTTCTTTCGATTCAGTTTGATGAAGCAGTGCAGGTGGCGAAGTAGCGCAGGAGACTCTTTTTTGTTAGGTTAGTGTTAGAAAGTTCAACACACAAAGGCAACCGCAACAATGGAGGTTTATAAATGAAAGACTATTCTGGCATTTTTCCCGTAGGTAGTCCGCTGCACGTCATTCTTCATGCGATGTATCGTCAGAGTCAAGGCAAGAGGCCTGTCGCTACGATGACCCAAATCCCCAACCCACTTCAGGCATTGCGAGCCGCTGAAGATATTTTGCTCGGTGGCCTTGTCCTCAGGTTCGATCTCCTCATTACGGTGGCAGAGCTTCGTCAACTGGTTCTCGACATTGTCACAAATTTTTCAAAAAGGTCTCAACCAAAACACAGATTAAAATGTTTTGTGTTGCGTGATGGTGACGAGCTTGGTCGAGTGGTTGGTTTTCCAGCTGCACCTTGGATGTGGTAGTGGTAGAGAAAAAGTATCAAATCCCGCAGAAATGCGGGTTTTTTATTGCACAAACGTATAATCCAGCGCTCGTTTTTCCAAATCTGCTGAAACAACCTTGAATTTTACTTTATCGCCCAAAGAGTATCGTCTTTTGGTGCGTTCGCCGACGATCGCAAAGTTTTTCTTGTCCAACGTATAAAAATCATTTGGAAGATCTCGGAGTCGAACCATGCCT
Organism: Candidatus Zambryskiibacteriota bacterium; assembly: GCA_023264565.1. Lineage (GTDB taxonomy): Bacteria > Patescibacteriota > Minisyncoccia > Phycocordibacterales > DATGWK01 > JAHFLV01. Next base: position 3,025 of record JAHFLV010000029.1, on the reverse strand, counting down.
TCGCAGCCGGTTTCGATGTCTTCAACAAAGATTCCGAATTCTGCAACGCCAGAAATTTTGCCATCAAAAGTTTTGCCAATTCGGTCGGCCATGTATTCAACCTGCTTGTATTTGATAGATGCACGTTCGGCTTCGGCTGCGTTTACTTCGCGAGCAGAAGAGTCAGCCGCGATGCGTTCAAGTCGAGCGAACTCATCGGTATCAACGGGGGTTCCTTTGAGCTCCTGCTGGAGCACACGATGCACGATAAGGTCGGGGTAGCGGCGAATCGGTGAGGTGAAATGAGTGTAGAACTTGAATGCCAAGCCAAAGTGGCCAATATTTTTGGTCGAATAAATCGCTTTAGACATTGAGCGGATGGTCGCGGTCTTAATGAGGTCTTCTTGTGGGGAATTGTCCGCACGTTTCAAAAGGTCATTAATGTCTTTTGAAGTGGTTTTACCGTCTTTGTTTTTTAAATCAAAACCAAGTGCACGCAAGAAGGTCGAAAGGTCACTGATTTTTTGAGGATCTGGGAGATCGTGGATGCGGTACAAAGAAGAGCCCTTTTTGTCTTTGTGAGACTTGTGAATAAATTCGGCGACTTCACGGTTGGCAAGAAGCATGTAATCTTCGACAAGTTTGTGGGTGTCGAATCGCTCTTTTTTATAGACAGCAATTGGTTTGCCTTTTTCGTCGAGCTTAAATTTGATTTCTGTTGTTTCAAAATCAATGGCACCTTCAGCAAATTTTACTTTGCGCAGTTCGTAGGCAATTTTATTCAAAAGCAGAAGTTCCTCAGCGTAGTCACCGGCTTTTTTGTCTAAAACTTCTTGAGCGTCTTCGTAGGTGAATCGGCGATTGGAGTTGATGGTGGATTTTCCAAACCAACGTTTAGAAATCTCGCCGCGTTCGTTCATGGTGAAAATGGCGCTGAAAGCGAGGCGGTCGACATGCGGATTCAAACTACAGAGATCGTTTGAAAGGACTTCAGGAAGCATTGGGATGGTGCGATCGACAAGATAGACAGAAAGGCCACGTTTGCGAGCCTCGGCATCGAGCGGACCGCCTGGACGCACATAATGCGAAACGTCAGCGATATGTACGCCGATTTCGTAGTATGGTTCTGAGGCTTTAAGACCGGCCGCTTTTATTTCTTCTGTAGTGAGTTTCTTTACTGAAATAGCATCATCGAAATCTTTGGCATCAAATGGGTCGATGGTGAAAGTAGTGATATCTCGAAGATCAGCGCGAAGTTTAGTTTCTTCTTCCATGCGAGCTCGTTCGCGAGTTGCGACTTCTTCAGCCTCGTCCAACACTTCTTTTGAAAAAGCATTTTCGAAACCGCTTTCAATAACAATTGCTTCCATTTCGGTATTGTGTTCACCTTTGCGGCCGATGATCTGTACAACAGTTGCTTCTGGATTTTTCTTTGGGTCAGTCCATGGCAAAAGCTTTACATGAACCTTGTCGCCAGTTTTGGCACCCATGGAGTTTTCTGGCTTTACGATGAAGTCTCGGTATACGCGGCGGTCGTCAGGTACAACAAAAATACCGCCGTTAACTTCAACGACTCCCACGAAGCTTTCTCGAGCTCGGCGGATGAGTCGTACGACCTCACCTTTTTGGCGTTCGCCTTCAACTCGGGGTAGGAGAGAGACTTCAACCTCATCGCCGTTCAAGGCAGCAAGCAGATTGGCATTTTCAATCTCAATATCCTCATCGCGGTCGCGATTGCGGTCCTCTGAGAGGGCCAAATATCCGACACCTTTTGAACTCACGGATACCGGCCCGGTCAACAATTCTTTCTGGTCTTTCATTTGTATGGACTATACCAGAAAAGGGCCTATAATCCCACACTATTTGACGCTCTGGGCTACCCCTGATACAATAGCCGCCATGCTTTCAATCAGATTACAACGAGTGGGCCGAAAGAACGAACCAGTGTTTCGTGTCGTTTTGACCGACTCAAAAAACGGTCCAAAGAGCGGCAAATCACTCGAAGTTCTTGGATCATTCGATTCTCGCCGTGCAGAAAAGGCCGAACTCAAAGTCGACCGAATTAAACACTGGATGTCTCACGGCGCAAAACTTTCTGGTACCCTCCACAATCTCCTCGTTACACGCAAAATCCTTTCTGGAAAAAAGATCAACGTTCTCCCAAAGAAAAATCCTATTAAGAAAGAAGGTGAAGCTGCAGCGGCAGACGCCAGCGCACCAAAGGCAGAAGCCGCACCCGCTGCTTCAGAAACACCAGCTCCAGAAGCTGCTCCTGAACAGGCTCCAGCTGAAGTCGCTGCCTAATCTCTCGCTTTGTTTGTTCCAGGCTTCTTGTCCTGTGAACTAATCCGTTGCGATATAGTTCTTTCTTTACTATTCTGAATGACAGGTAGTCCTTAATAGATAGTCACAGCTAAACTTTAAAATATGAACGATCACGACGCACAGTTTCTAGAATTTGTTGTCCGAGCATTGGTTGATAATCCAAACGACGTAAAACTTACCCGGGTAGTAGATGAAATGGGGGTTCTTTTGACCCTCGATGTAAACCCAGCAGATATGGGTAAGGTCATCGGCCGAGAAGGCAACACCGCAAAAGCTATTCGAACCTTGCTCCGAGTTGTTGGTATGAAGCACAACGCCCGAGTGAACCTCAAGATCAATGAGCCGGCTGGAGGCGAACGACCTGTTAAAGCAAGCAAAACTGTCGATGAAGCAATGGCAGATTTGAAGCTCTAGTTTCCCGCGAATTAACCGAAAAATTTCATTACAGAAAACAAAAGACCGCTTGGGCGGTTTTTTGTTAGGAGAAAATTTGACACCCTGTTGTACTCTAGACAAATTTCATATATAGTGTCCTCATGAATTTCCACGTGATCACATTGTTTCCAGGCGCGTTTGACTCATATATTGGTGAGTCGATCATTAAACGCGCCATTGAAGATAAAAAAATAAAGATCACATTTTATGATCCAAAGGACTACGAAATCGACCCAAAAAAGCGAGTCGATGATAAACCGTACGGTGGTGGTCCAGGGATGGTGAT
>JAHFLV010000003.1 GCA_023264565.1 Candidatus Zambryskiibacteriota bacterium | reverse complement strand
CAGCGTAGGCAAACAAAATAGCCGCCAATGGAATAGAGAGGAGGATCAAGAAATTCATAAGATTTGATGCGAGTTTCACCAAGTCAGAAAATCCACAACCAACATCAGTTGTTGTTGCGCCTTGCATTTGAAGGCTCGGTCCATCACATGGAATGTTGATCGACTGCGCCGAAACCAAAGCCGGCATGAGGATTGGACTTACAGCAAATAAAAAGATCGCCGCTGGAACTAAGATTTTTTTGAGCATAATTTTGAACATGATGTTTCTCATTATTTCGATATAGCGCTTTCGAGTTGCTGACTTGTTCGAGCCAAGACCTGAGAAATAGCGGCACGTCCTGCGGTAATAGATTCGATCATTTCTTTAAATATAGGACTCAAGACTGTCGCATCTGGCGCAAGCCACCCACGAGCCTGGATTGCCCCATCGTAAAAAAGTGAAAGAAAGGCTTCAGAGGGTCGAGTTGCAAAAAGTTCACGGCGAACTGGTGGCAGATTGGTAACTTTAGCTAAAGCTTGTGCAGCTGTAACACTTGTGAGATTTGCCGCTGCTTGAAATGCCGCAGCGATATTTGGAGAATTTTTTGGAATCGCCAACGCAACCATTCGGCCATAGGTAATAACCTTATTTGAACCTTTTGATTGTGGGATCGGTGCAATATCAAAATTCAGATTTGGATTTTTCAAACGAATGTCTGCAAGCTCTGACGCAAAACCAAAGTACAGTGCCAAATCCCCTGAAAGGAAATAACTTTTTGAATCTGGGAGCGAGCGATTCCAAGAGTAAAACGGCTTCAGTGGATTTGAAAATTCGGTATAAAAACTTACTGCGCTTTCTGAAGGCATAACCGGTGAACCACTTGGTCGATCGTTAAAAAGACTTTCAATTGAGCCATCATCCTGACGCGCGGTAATTGAGCTACCGGCCTGCATCATAAGTAATCCCAGGATTTCATTCGCATTAGTGACGTTTGCGTATTCACCCAAAGAAATTGCGCTGCGGGTAATGTTTAAATTTGTATCTTTCACCGTAAGCTTGGTCGCCAAGTCATACATTTCGCTCCAGTATTTTGGAGGCGAGCTCAAACCAGCATTCGAAAAGAGGTCTCGGTTCCAATACATAACCATTGGGTCAACCAAAAACGGCAAACCAAGGACGCCATCTTTTGTAAGATACAACTCACCCTCCTGCACGAAAGCATCTTTGAATGTCCTTTCAGGATATGAACCGAACGGGATTGTAAAAATTTTGTCCTGGTGTTTTATGATGCTGTCTTGTGGCAAAAAGAAAAGATCTGGCCCCTTATTCGAAGCCAATGCTTCAATAAAGTCCTGATCAAAAGACTCTTTTCGCTTTTCGACATATGTCATCGTTAGCGTTTTATCATCATTCAAACCAGATTCTTTAAGAAAATTATCAAACATCGAAGCACTCATAGTGCCCCAAATAGTAACGTGGGCAGTATTACTAGAACTCGAGCTTTTTCCCAATGCAAAAATTAAAACGCCGATTAAAATAAAAGCACCGAAAATTCCGGTCAAAATCAGCTGAAATTTGCTCATCCCTTTCATATATGTTGTCGCGCATGCGCGCTATTGCTACTTATTCTACACTATAAAAATATTCGAATGTGCGAGTTTTACACGTGTTGGGAGTATTCACCGCGGCCGCACAAATAATTATATTTTCTTAAACACAAAACCATAGTGATGCGAGCCAGCGGAAATTTCTTTTTCAAAGGTAAGACCTGCGGCTTCGAACATGCTGCGACATTTTTGTTTTGGCACGATACTTTTTTTATCAGGACCAATACCGCCAAATGAGTCTGTCCAATCCACGACAAGAATTTTTCCCTCTGAACGCATGACACGAACGATTTCCTTAACAAATTGCTCTCGATGAGTAATTTGAAAAAGCACGTTCGCCACAATTGCCCGATCAAGAATATTTTCTTTGAGTTTAGTGGCACCGGTTTTTGCATCAGCAGCAATATCAAAATCGGTACATATGACTTCGACGTTAAAAAGATGTGCTTTATCTGCTTCTCGCTTCAAAGTCACGAGTAAATCCTTTTGAACATCGAGCGCATACACCCGACCACTTTCCCCAACTGCCCGTGCGAGCAAAAAGGTATAGTGTCCAGCACCCGAACCAAAATCCGCCACCTTCATACCTGGCGCAATGTCGAACTGTTCGA
>JAHFLV010000007.1 GCA_023264565.1 Candidatus Zambryskiibacteriota bacterium | reverse complement strand
GCTTTTGGTCCGTCAGGAGCCTGAGTGGAAACAAAGATAAGACATTCTCGAAATGAGCGCGATAAACCCTGCTGGGTTTTCGCTACTCTCGGCGCCTACGCGCCTCCGGAAACTCATTTCTCAAATGTCTTATCTTTGTTTGAAATCAAGCTACTTTTGAGGTAAGTTTATGTTCTGTGCGTAGTACTATGGCCCTATCGTCTATCGGCTAGGACGGGAGCTTCTCAAGCTCCAAAGCGGGGTTCGATTCCCCGTAGGGTCACTCGAAGTCTTTCATTGTTTTGAAGTTTTCAGAAAGCCAGAAAAGAGGCTGTAGTTTGCAACACCCCGACCTCAAAATGATTCAAATGGATTTACGCAAATTGGATTTCCCAGATAAAAGTTTTGATGGTGTTTTTGCAAATTATTCTCTGATTCATATTCCGGAAAAAGATGTGACGATGTCGGTTGAAGGAATTGCTCGGGTGCTTAAATTGGTGGCTACGCATACCTTGCATTACAAGAACCAATTACGTCAATGGATCGAGATGGATATTTTTCTGTTGTATATAAACCGGAAGTAAAAATGTTCATTAATTTATTTACTGAAGCTGAAATTAGAAAATATTTGGAGAATGCGGGTTTTCGAATAATGAGAGTTGAAAGACGGGAACCAAAAAGTGGGATGGAATTTCCTTTTAATAAGCTTTTTATTACGGCACAAAAGTTGTAGGAATCTCAGGAAATTTTAGAAATAAAAAACACCCCGCGCTATCGCAAGGTGTTTGGTGTACTCGATATCGTTCGAGTTTACGGGCCGACGGCGTAGTAGTCGGCCTTGGTGAAGTCGATGTCATGCTCGGTGAGCTTCATCAGGCCGTGAGGACCACGATACGCCCCTTCGTTTATGACGAAGTACTCGTTGCGGTTGACCAGGTCGATGACCTGCTTGTTCGTGGTTTCCACGAGCTGGTTGTCGGGTGTCTGGTAGATCGCATGCGACTTGTCTGGGAAGATGTAGGTCATCTTGAAGGGTGTGTTCGTTGCCCAGACCGCATTCTCGCTCTGGATGGTCGGCACCTGCAGGCTGAACGCCCGGGCCGATGGCAGATTCACATACTCCACGCTGACGGTCTTGCCCCCAATGTGGGTGAACACAAAAGCAAGAATTGCGATGAGTACGATTGCTGTCATGAAGCCCATGATACGGTTAACAAAATCACGCTGATTCATTTTTCTAGCTCCTGTAAAAGTGCTGTTTTGTCACCAACACGGTGACGTTATTTCTGTTTGTATAATAGCACTATTCATGCTATTTGTCAATATATAAAAGCCACTAATTTGCGGGCATTTTTTATGTTATTTCTGGAGGGTTGGTTATTGGAATAACGACTCAACTGCCGTTTTAACATCAGCACCATCTGCTTTTCCCTTGAGATCTTTCATAAGAGCGCTCATGAGTTTGCCCATTCCGGTTTTATCAGCAACATCCATTTCTGCTTTCTTTTGTTTTGCGAATACCATAATTTCTTCAGGAGACATGAGTTTAGGAGCGAAACCTTCAATCACCGCAAGCTCAGCTGTTTCAGAAGCCACAAGATCTTCGCGACCACCTTTTTTGAATTGGTCGATTGAGTCTTTGCGTTGCTTGATAGCTCGCATGATGACGGTCGTAACTTCTTCGTCACTTAATACTTCATCTGGCTTTCGCTTTTTATTCACAAGTTCAGTTGTGAAATTGGCCATAAGACCGCGAAGAACGCTAACCTTTACAGCGTCTTTGTCTCTCATTGCCTGAACCATATCGCTTTTGATTTTTTCTTGAAGTGTCATATGGAGAAAATAGTATCATAAGCCGCGCCCTGTAGTATAATTGCCCCATGTCTACTACCGCTGTCATCATAATCGTCGCAATTATTGTTTTATTAAACGCTGGTTTTCTGTGGGTTTTGATGCAACGGCTTAGTAATGCAAAAAAGTCAGAAGATGAATTGGCGGGGAAGCCAGATCCAGCCATGTCACTCATGCTCCAGCATATTAACGAACTTTCAAAAACTATCGATGCCAAAATGGGCGAGACCAACCGACAGGTGAGTGAATCAATGCGCAACCAAAACGAATCGATGCGAAATCAGTTCGGTGAATCCGCAAAGCTCATTCGCGATGTCACTATGGGGCTCACTAAGCTCGACGAAACAAACAAACAAGTTGTGTCTTTTGCTGACCAGCTTCAGTCTTTGCAGGACATTTTGAAAAATCCAAAGCAACGCGGTATTTTGGGTGAATACTATTTGGAAACCCTTTTGAAGAACGTGATGCCGACCGGCAGCTACCAAATGCAGTACGAGTTCAACGATGGCACGATCGTCGACGCTGTGGTTTTTGTAAAAGATAAAATCATTCCGATCGACTCAAAGTTTTCTCTCGAAAATTACAATCGTTTAGTTGATGAAAAAGATCCAGTTCGACGTGAAGAGCTCGAAACCGCGTTTCGTCGCGATCTCAAAAACCGCATCGATGAAACTTCAAAGTACGTAAAGCCAGCTGAAAACACTATGGACTTTGCGTTCATGTTTATTCCGCACGAAGCCATCTATTATGACCTTCTGGTCGCTCAGGTTGGTGCGGTTAAAGTGAATACTCGTGACCTTATCGAATACGCCTTCAAAGATCGCCGAGTCATCATTACCTCACCAACATCTTTCTTGGCATATCTCCAGACCGTTCTCCAGGGTCTCAAGGCACTACAAATCGAAGAATCAGCTAAAGAGATTCGAAAGAGGGTAGAGGATTTAGGTAAACATATTGCTGCATACGACCAATACATGTCGTCGCTTGGCTCATCTCTTGGTACAACGGTAAACCACTACAACCGTGCTCAAAAAGAACTTTTAAAAATTGATAAAGACGTTTTGAAAATCGCTGGAAATTCAGCCGGACTCGAGTCTGTGATTGTCGCAAAACCCGATACTGACCAGGAAGAATAAACAGGGATTAAAAACAGAAAAATAAAACGAGGATAATCCTTGACCGAAATCATTAAAGAGTTAGGATATCCAAACACGAGCGGTCCGGGAACCAATACGCGGATGAAAGTCCGAAGTGGTAAGAGAAAGAGAGTGCGTTCGAACATTCTCTGTCTGACCCAGACAATAAGTTCCATCAGGACCTAGCTTGTCGACACCCACCTAGCTGCAAAGCATGGTGGGTTTTTTCTTTCTTAAATAATATTTGATTGTTCGTGTGTAATAAAAAACCGCCAGCACAGAGTGCGGGCGGTGTTCGAATCTTCAGTTTGATGGATTAGATCGAGGCCAGAGCGAAGCCGAGCATGATTGCCAGAAAGGCATAGAACGCGACTCGAGACTTGTTCATGACATCTCCCAACAAATGGAGTTTCCACGATTCCTTCGTGGATCAGGGCTGGAAACATAACCAGCTTCTGTATTTATAATAGCACTAATTTATAAAAAGTCAATGGTAACACAAGGGTTCTGATGCCTTTCAGGCTATCTACTGTGTTTTGCCCAAATAACGGCTCTATTGGGCCTATTTGTTGCATTTTTCCCGTATATATGTAGAATATCCGGATATGAACGAATACGCAGTCATCGAAACCGGCGGCAAGCAATACCAGGTAAAATCTGGCGATGTTATTACTATTGAGAAGCTTGATGGTGATATGAAAGAAGGTGATAAGGTCACTTTCGACAAGGTTCTCTTGGTTGATGACGGTTCAAATACTACTATCGGCACACCTTTCATTTCAGGTGCAAAGGTTGAAGCCACTTTCAAATCAGCTGGCCGAGCTCCAAAGGTTACTGTGATCAAATACAAACAAAAGAGCCGATACTTCAAGAAAAACGGTCACCGACAGCCATTCATGAAGGTTCAGATCGAGAAGATTAAATAAAGTCTCCACTCATTTTCAGGAGCACGCATAAAAACCACCTTCCGGTGGTTTTTTGCTCCCTCTCACCCTCGCATACTTTTACTTCACAAAGAGGTCATTGCTCGGGTTCCGAAAGTCTCCTTCAAATGAGTGGAGACTTTTGTAAACAAAAGAAAACCGCCCCGAAAGCCAGGGCGGCACATTGTTGTGTTTATGTTGTAGCTACTGCTGCAGGTTCTTTTGCTTCTTTGGCTGTAGCGTAGACCAAAGAGACTGCGGCCGCAAGCGCGATGATTGTTCCGACCCACTGATTCATACTCAGTTTTTCTCCGAGCAGAAGGTAGGCGCCGATCATTGCCGCGGGTGTCTCTCCTTGCGCGAGAACGCTCGCCCGCATAGTCTCCAGATGCTTGAAGGCGGCCTGGTTGGCAATCCAGTACAGGAAACCGCCAACGAAAGCAAAGGTAACTAATTGAAGGGTCATTGGTAGGGTGAAGGTTTCTGCTACCCAGGGTGTGGCATCAGCGAAACTGAGTAGCAGACCAAGAGCACCCATGCCGAAGCATGAAAAGAAGCATTTTTGTAGCGGCTTGGTTTTTGCCCTGGCGAATAGTTCGTACAGAATACCGTTCGCAATCGTTCCCTCGACGCTCCAGAGGAACCCCGGCCAGTTGAAGTGTCCGCCCTTGCAGGCGAGAGCAACTCCGCAAATCATGATTATCAGACTCGTGATCGTCATATCCGACACCGGTCTCTTCAGAAATCTTCCAATGAAGAAGTTTACAACCGGCGTCCCCGTGACGACAATTAATGTCGGACCAACGCCCCAGTTGCGAATACCCTCAAACAAGCCGAGGGTTGCAAGGGGAAGTGTGAGGCCGATCAACCAGGTGTATTTGTCCACCTTACCGATCTTGCCCCGAAGCAACACAAACGCGATCAGGGCAGGTAAGAAACCACGAAACACCATCAGCTGTTCGGGTGTAAACTCCTTCCGCACGTTTACAAATGGCAGGGCGAGTCCCGCCGTAACCCAGATTCCTACTACTCCAACGAGTCCGATAAGCGGACTTTTCTTTTCCGCGCCGTTCTGTTCCAAAATGAGCCTCCTTCTGTGTTCTTTTGTTTAGCAGTATTTCAGTGAGCAATTCTTGGAAGATTTTACAATTTTAAAATTATATGTCAATAGATATAAAAAGATCTAGGAGAATAAAAAAGCTCACGCGGTGTCGCGTGAGCATGGGGTTGGTCGAGTTACGTGGGGTTACTAATGTGTGCCCGCAAGTCGGCGAGGAAACTTCCGTCTGCTTGGTCCATGAGTCGGTGGAGCAAGAGTGGAGCAGTGGAAACCGCGGGATGCCCGCAAGTCTTCCTGGTACCTCCGAGCCTTTGCGACACCCTTGCTTGGACTAAACGATCTTCTGGTTCGTGCCAATCAATGCCTCCTTCTTTGTAAAATGACCAAAGAGGATTGTAAATCAGTAAATAATGTAAGTCAATAAAAAAAGGTCAGGGCCAACAAGCCCTGACCTTGACCCAAAATCGACGAAGCAATGCCATGATCCCTCTTCCAGCCCACCGAAGTAGACTGGTTGCCCACGCCTTGGCCTTTTTCTTGAGATACTTGGCCGGTTCGTAGATCAACTTTCTCCGGAGCCATTTGAGTGGACTCCAGATAAAGAAGTCCATGAGCTTCACGCGAACACGATTCGCGTAGCTCTGGCCGCCAAACATATAGGCGAAACCATAGCTTAGAATGGCCATGAGAACTACAAACACAATGATCGTTGAGATCAAGGGATGTAGATAGCTCATCAGCTGATTCAACATCGAAGCCCCCTTTCTTTAAAATGCTTCTGGGTAAACAGTATCATTAAATTTACCTTAAGTCAATAGATCTCTAATATGAACTAAAACTGAGTTTACTTTCTATTTTTGAGCGCGTTTCGAAGGGTGTCGGCGTCAGAATATTCAAGTTCGGTGCCAGTTGAAAGGCCACGGCCAAGGAGAGAAATTTTGAGGCCCCTTTCTTTAAATGGAACAAGAAGTCGGTCGACAAATTGACCAGTATTTTCACTATCGGCGTTGGCACTCATAGCAAGAATGACTTCGGTAAGTCCATCACCGATTCTTTTTTCGACCGAAGTGAAAAGTTCTCGACTGCGCACATATTTTTCAGGATCATTTTCGAGGATCGGAACTATGCCACCAAGTACGAAATACAGACCATTATATGAGCCGCTTTTTTCGAGACTTTCGAGGTCACTGTCGCGTGATACAACGGCCAGAAGTGAGTGGTCGCGATTTCTGTCTGAGCAAATTGAACACAGTGTGGCCATTCCACCATTTTTATTAAAAATTCTGTAGCATGAGCTGCAGGTTTGGGTATTGTTTTTGAGATTTTCGATAGCGCGCAAAAGTTCGCCAGTATATGCTGGCGGCTTGGTTAAAAGAAAATAGACAAAGCGCTTGGCTTGACGCGGCCCAATGCCAGGGAAGTCAGAGAATATTTCAATAAGTCGGTTAAACGAATTCATTTTAATAAAAATTAATCGAAACTTTATTTCGCCTGAGTATATTGGTATTAGAAGTTCGCAAATTCTTTTTCGGCACCACCATATTCGCCCTTAGCCATGCTCTGGAAAGTAACTTTCTTATCATTGAAATAGAGTTCAACCTTGCCGGTTTCGCCGTTTCGATGCTTTTCAATCAAAATTTCAGCGATATTATTTTTCTCTGATTCTTCTTTGTATTTGTCTTCGCGATGAATAAAAAGCACGACGTCGGCGTCCTGTTCGATAGAACCGGAGTCTCGGAGGTCTGAAAGACGAGGGCGACCTCCGCGTTGTTCAACGGCTCGGGAAAGCTGGGAAAGTGCAAGAACCGGCACGTCGAGTTCACGGGCCAAGTTTTTAAGGGATCGGGAAATTTCGGTCACTTGCTGGACTAAGTTGTCACTGGCTTTTGAACCAAGTGGCACCATGAGCTGGAGGTAATCAACGACCAAAAGCTTAAGACCTTTTTCGCTTTTGAGTCGACGGGCGACTGAGCGCATCTTTAAAATGTTGTTACCTGGCTGGTCGTCAATGAAAATTGGTGCTTTCGAAAGTTGGTCAAGCGACTGGCGGATTGATTCGAATTCTTCCGCACGGTTCAATTTTCCAGTTCGGAGTTTCCAAGCGTCGACGTTTGACTGCGCTGCAAGCATACGGTCGACAAGCTGCTGTGAACTCATTTCAAGAGAAAAGATTCCAACAGGAGTGTTGTGGTTGACTGCAGAATAACGAGCGATGTCGAGCGCAAGGGAAGTTTTTCCCATTGATGGTCGAGCGGCAAGGATGATGAGATCGGATTTTTGGAAGCCGGCGAGTTTGCCGTCGAGTTCGGCAAAGCCTGTCGGAACACCTCGAAGACCTTCTTTGGTGTTGTGGAGTTTGTCGAGACGTTCCCAGGCCTCGGAAAGTTCGTCTTTGAGTTCGATAAATTTATGAGCGGTAGAAAAGTTGGTGACGTCGAAAACGTGTTTTTCTGCACGATCAAGAATTTCTTCGATATCGGTGGATTCGTCGTATCCTAAATTTGAAACATGCTCGGCCGCTTCAATGAGGCGACGCATCATGTATTTTTTCTGCACAATCTGAGCGTAGTAGAGTGCGTTGGTTGAAGACGGCACGCCCTGAACAAGTTCGGCCAAATAACTTGAACCGCCAAGTTGTTCGAGCTGGCCTTTTTCTTTGAGTCGAGCAGAAACTGAAAGGAGATCGATCGGGGAACTTCTTTTGAAAAGCTCCATCATGACGACAAAAATCAAACGATGCTTTTCTGCGTAAAAAGATTCGGCGCTGACGATGTCTCCCATTTCGTAGATGACATCAGGGCGCTGCATGATCGAACCCAAAAGCGCGGTCTCCGCGTCGAGATTTTGTGGAGGAATTCTCAGGTTCGGTCGCATGTTTTGCATGCCATTCATACTAGCAGAGCGGGGTGAATAGTTTGTTGTGTTTTTCTGCATAGGATGTTTGCAACTTGTTTATAGGACTCCAATGAGCGAAGAAAGTGGGCGATGAATTTTGGTACCCGCGGCTGTATCGCTCACTATGTAGCCCATATTTTCGATTTCTTTACGAATTCTGTCGGATTCTGCCCAGTTGTTTGACGTACGGAAATTTTCACGTTCCATTGATAATTTCTTAATTTTTTCTGGAACTTCGGTCATGTAGGAGGCCAAATCCAAAAGCCTCAAGCCAAGGGCTTCATCAAAATATTTTAATTCTTCGACTGATCTTTTTCCTGCGGCCATCTCAGTCACAAATTCATGAAGGTAGGCGATAGCACCTGGAGTATCGAGATCTTTACCGAGAAACTCACCAAGGGCTACTCGTGCGAACTTTTCGTTTTTCCCTGGACCCTCGACTGCAAACGATGCGTGTACATCTTTTTCTTTTTGTTGAGCAGCAGCAATTTTTAGAAGTACGGTTTCAAAAGCATTTTGTGCTGCTTGCACTGCTTCGAAACTAAAAATAATAGGGGAGCGATAGTGGGCAGTAAGCAGCCAGTATCGATAACTCAGCGGATGAATTTTTGCATCCTCAAGCGTTTTGAGGCGCATAAAATTTCCTTTGGACTTCGACATTTTGTCGCCCTCAATATTTACGAATTCATTGTGCATCCAATACTTTACGTATTGTTTGCCAGTTGCGGCTTCAGACTGAGCAATTTCGTTGTTGTGATGCACGGGGATGTGGTCGATACCGCCAGTATGAATATCAAAAGTCTCACCCAAATATTTCATAGCCATTGCAGAACATTCGATATGCCAACCTGGAAAACCAATACCCCATGGAGAATCCCATTCTTGCTGACGCTTTGCGACTGTTGTGTTCTCGATTTTCCCGTCGGTCGATTTATCCGTTGGTTTTGGAGAAAATTTCCATAACGCAAAATCTGTTGGACTTCTTTTTTCTGGATTTTTGGCAATTCGAGCACCTTCTTCGAGATTAGCCAGATCAATGTGTCCTAGCTTTCCATAATCGCTAAATTTCGCAGTATCAAAATACACACCGTCAGAAGTGGTGTAGGTGTAGCCTTTTTCTTCGAGTGTGCGGATGAGATCGATTTGATCATCAATATGATCGGTTGCTTTAGGAAATTTTGTACCTTCGGTTCGAACATTTAAACTTTGGAGATCACTCAAAAACGCTTTGGTATAAAAATCAATAATTTCCCGAACAGTTTTGTTTTCCCGTTTGGCACCGGCTTCGACTTTATCTTGACCTTGATCACTTGTGTCGTTGGTAAGATGACCAACGTCGGTAATGTTAATGACTTGGTTGATGCTGTAGGTTTCTAGTTCTAGTGCCCGGCGCAAGGTGTCGGCAAATACATAGGAGCGAAGGTTGCCGATATGGGCAAAGTTGTAGACTGTCGGGCCACAGTGATACATATGAACATGACCATCGGTGTTTTTGAGAGGTTTGAAGACATCGAGCTTTTTAGTGAGAGTATTATAAAATATCATGGCACTATCATATCACTTTTTGATATCTTCTTAATAGAAATTTGATTTGAAATATGTTCTGAAATATTTTGAATCCGTTGACTCTCGATTTGGGCTTTGAGACAATATACAAACTGATGAACTATAGTTCAAAACGAATCACCTATGCCACCACAGCTCTCCTTATTATAGGAGTTTCTTTTTTTGCTGGTTATAAACTTGGTACAAATAAAAGTAATGATTCACTGAGCGGTGTTTCTGTGGGAAGTTTGGCTACACCAGCAGACATCAATGCCGATTTTAGTCCGTTTTGGAAAGCCTGGAGAACCTTGGATGAAAAGTTTGTTTCAACCGCAACCTCAAGTGCCAAAGGTGCCACCAGCCAAGAACGTGTCTGGGGTGCTATTGGTGGTATGGTCGCTGCATTGCACGACCCATACACGGTTTTCTTGCCTCCAGAAGAAGCAAAAATCTTTGAAAGCGACATTGCCGGAAACTTCGAAGGCGTGGGTATGGAAATCGGTGTGCAGAACGGTGTTTTGACTGTTATTTCTCCATTAAAGGGAACACCAGCCGCTCGAGCGGGTATTAAACCAGGTGACAAGATTCTAAAAATCGACGACACACTGACTGATAACCTCAATACCGACCAAGCAGTACGCTTGATCCGTGGAAAGGTTGGTACAAAGGTCAAACTTACGATTCTTCGAGACGACCCCGCGACTGTTTCTGGTGCAAAACCAACCACCGCCCCAAAGCCACTCGAAATTTCTGTCACCCGCGCTGTTATCGATATTCCAACACTCGATTATCAGATGCGATCTGACGGCGTGTTCGTTATTCGCCTCTATAGCTTCTCTGCAACATCCCCAAATCTCTTCCGAGACGCGCTTCGTCAGTTTGTAAAAACTGGTTCACAC
Source organism: Candidatus Zambryskiibacteriota bacterium (assembly GCA_023264565.1). Classification (GTDB taxonomy): domain Bacteria; phylum Patescibacteriota; class Minisyncoccia; order Phycocordibacterales; family DATGWK01; genus JAHFLV01. The sequence continues at coordinate 22,394 of JAHFLV010000007.1, read as the reverse complement.
AAGCTCGTTCTTGATCTTCGAGGCAATCCAGGAGGCTTCCTTGAAGCCGCAGTAGATATGGCAAGTTGGTTCTTGCCTCCGGGTCAAGTTGTGGTTCGAGAGGACTACAAAGACAACCGCGACGAACTCATTCACCGAAGTCGTGGCTATGACATTTTCGGAAGTAATCTTAAAATGGCTATTTTGATCGACAAGGGTTCTGCGTCTGCAGCCGAAATTCTTGCTGGTGCACTCTCTGAACATGGCATCGCAACACTTGTTGGAACCACATCTTTTGGAAAGGGATCTGTACAGGAACTCGTAAAAATCACCACTGATTCTTCACTCAAGGTTACTATTGCACGGTGGCTCACTCCAAACGGTCAGTCAATCTCTGCTGGCGGGCTAAAACCTGACGTTCCTGTCGAAATTACTGAGGCAGATGCCAAAGCTGGTCGCGATCCGCAGCTTTCAAAAGCGGTTGAGATTTTGCTCAAAAAGTGATAGAGTTTTCGGCACTACTACTAGCGGAAACTAACAGAATAATCCACATATATGAAAGTTATCTTTAAGCGTGATTTACAAAATATTGCCCGAAAAAATCAGATCAAGACTGTTTCAAGTGGTTTTGCTTTAAACTTCCTTATCCCAAATGGGTATGCGGTTATGGCTACCCCAGAAGCTGAAAAGCAACATGCACTTATCATGAAGGCTGCTGAAGCAGAGAAAAAAGTTCAGCATGCACTTTTTGAAAAAAATATGGCCGCTATCTCTGAGGCAAAATTGAAGATTTCTGCAAAGGCGAATGAAAAGGGTCATCTTTTCTCTGGAATCCACACTGCCGAAATTGTCGCAGCTCTCAAATCTCAGGCGCATCTCGACGTTTCCGCAGACATGGTGCTTTTGGATAAACCCCTCAAGGAAACCGGAACTCATAAGGTAAAGATTGGAACAGAGGATAAGATTGCAATGCTTTCTGTTGAAATTGTTGCGGCGTAGGTTTGCTACCAATTTGTGCATGAAAAAATCGCCTCGTTAGGCGATTTTGCTGCACTCAGGACATCTTCGACGATATCCTTGATCACAAATTATTGACGGCTCAATTCCGCGAAGATCGTACCCGCATCCCACACATTGACCATAGCGCTGCCGGTAGTTTGTTCTGTCTTCTTGAAGAGTGTTTTGAAGTTGCTTCCAAGTTCTCCAAAGACCCAGAATGCAAACTGCCAGAATTGCCACAAATACATATGGGTTTTTGATACTGTCGACGTTAGGGAACAGGAAATGCCCCAACAACCTTAGTCCGGTGATAAGTGTAATGTTTGGCCAGAAGCCCGTAGTGATTAAAAACCAAACAAAACCAAAGGCAAACTTCCATCGTGACTTCTTCATGTTTCCCCCTAGTTCAATCTCATTTCATTTCTGAAAAAACAATATCGTAAAAATACCATTTGTCAATCGAAAAAACCGCCCCATTTCTGGAAGCGGTTTTTTGTTATCGTTAGGCTTCTGCCGAGAGGATTAAGAAATGTGAAGGATTTTCTTGCTCTTTGATGAGTTATCGAAATGAGTCTTTCGAGTCTTTGAGATAGAAACGATGCCTTCTTTAAGAGCATAGAGAGTATGGTCAGAGCCCATACCAACGTTTCGGCCAGGAAGAACGTCTGTTCCTCGCTGACGTACGACAACAGCACCCGCAGGAGCGAGTTCACCAGTATTTACCTTAACGCCAAGGTATTTTGGATTTGAATCTCTACCGTTTTTTGTTGAGCCACCGGCTTTTTTTGTTGCCATATTGTTCTAAATTTTGTCTAAAATTCGCTAAATTCCTTTAAAAATTCTTCAATTTCTCTATATCTTTTCTGATATAATTGTCGAATGAGTATACCCCAGGACGCTAAAAAGATCAATCTTATTGTCTTGATTTCTATATGTGTGGCATTAGGCCTCATGATCCTCTTCGGAAGCCTCAAATTGTATGCTTTTACGAGCAAAAAGACACCCCTGAAGATTGATTCGACCAGTATTGTAGACCAAAAAACATCAGAAAATGAAGAAACTATGGCGGTAAAAAACGGCCAAGTCGTCGCTTCTAAAACTGGCAAGAAATATCATTTGCTTGACTGTCCTGGTGCCAAAACCATTGCCGAAAAGAACCGAGTCTATTTTGAAAATAGGGAAGCGGCCGAAAAGGCGGGTCTAACACCCGCTGCAAACTGTAGGGGGCTCACGGCTGGTCAAAAATAATATGCGTCACCATGCAAAAACTATTTCTTTGTATATCGCTGGCTGGTTTTTGATTCTCTGTGGGGTGGTGGCTGGGTTTGTTCCGTTGGTGCCGGGAGTTTTGTTCATTGTGATCGGTATATACATTATTTCCCTTCGGTCTGTGTGGGTTAGGGGACACTTGGACGCATTACGAACCAGATATCCCAAAATTAATAGCTTGATCAGTACTTTTGAGGTTTGGATACAGAAGTTTTGGGATAGAATTAAGACCATCTGGAAGGCAGCTTTAAAGAAAATTAAACGATAATATATAAAACCCATGATTGTCTTTGATATTGAAACTACTGGAACTGATCCTTATAAACATTCAATTCTCAGTATTGGGGCAATTGATTTTGAAAACCCAACAGAGCAGTTTTATATGGAATGTCGGGTATGGGAAGGAGCACGTGTTGAGCAAGAAGCTTTGGATGTAAATGGCTATAGTCGCGAAGCTACCAAAGACCCCGCTAAGTCTGAAGAGGGAACAATCGTAGCCGAGTTTCTGAAGTGGCTCGATGGCCGACAAAACATTCTATTGGTAGCTCAAAATCCTATTTTTGACCTTAGTTTTCTTCAGGCGGCTGCGGCTCGAGCTCATCTCGACTTCACGGTTGGTCGCCGATCTCTCGACCTTCATACGGTAGCGTTCATGCATATGGTGCAAAGAAAAATTGCTCCACCTACAAAAAATCGCAAAAGCGACATAAATTCAGATGGAATCATGGAATATGTAGGAATTCCGACTGAACCCAAGCCACATATCGCTATAAACGGGGCAGTATGGGAGGCAGAAGCTCTTTCTCGGCTCATTTTTAGTAAAAATTTACTCGTGCAATTTGCACAATACCCAATTCCTTGGCTTTCGTAAGATTTCTCGGTCAGTTTTCTTTTGTCTATATCAATTTTTGAAAGGGAAGGGGGGTGTTTTTTCATAAAAAAGCCTTATTATAGGCCATATTTTAGCTATAGCTACACCATGAAATTTCCATTTTGTCATTGACAGGCTGTTTTAAATGTGCTAGTATATATGCATGAGTCAGTCGTAAGGACTGATTTTTTGTTTTCTAGGGCGATTATTCAAAACAAGTCGTAACTCGCCCCGTGCCCCATAAATATAAAAATTATGATCAATATTGCAGCACTCGGTCTCTATATGTTGCTTACAAGCGTTTCAAACGCTCCGCAGGCCATTACCGCTCCGATTGCCGTCGATAATTCCGGAATCGTTGTGGAAAACCAGAAAAAGGAATCTACTGAAGAAGTTGATAAGAACGTAGAAGCATATGTTCGAAACTACTTTAAGGATATTCCAATTTTGGCTGAAGTGTCTCGTTGTGAATCTGGCTTCCGTCAGTTTGGTAAGGACGGTAAGGTGCTCCGTGGTATGGCTGTTCCAGCCGACGTTGGTGTTATGCAGATTAACGAAAAATATCACGGTGCTCGTGCCAAGAAGCTCGGATACGATATCTACACCCTTGATGGAAACCTTGGGTACGCTCGTTACCTCTATGAACATGGTGGTGACAACGGTGACAGCCTTGGTAATCGTCCTTGGTTAGCGTCTGCTCCATGTTGGGGTAAGATCGCAGTCAACCGATAATCTCTTCGTAACGACGAAACAAAAAATCAGTTACAAAAAAGCCGCTCCAGAAATGGGGCGGTTTTTTGTTGTAAAAGAAACGGGGATTTATGCTACTATGTTTTCGGATTAGACTGACACTAAACTCACAAAGGGAAAAAATATGAACCCACTGAAACTTCCAATAAATGTTCCCAAGCTCGGTTTCTGGCGTCACTACAAACATGAACCAGCTGGACCAACCAACAACTACACCTACGAAGTTGTAGGGATCGGAGTTAATACAGAGGACGATTGTCCTCATGAACATCGAATCACGGTCCTCTATCGACCTTTGTACAATTCAGAACTCGTTGAGGCTAGCAAAAAAAGTGGCAATAATTTTCATTGGTCACGGCCTCTTGATAACTGGATGGGGGATGTCGATAAGGGCGACTACAAGGGTCCGCGATTTATTCCCGTGACAGATTCTGGAACCATTACGGACTTACACTGGCTCAGTCAGCGGATGTATCCTTAAAAGATCGGGCGGAAAAATGAAAACAAGACAGTCCTGAAAGCGGGGCTGTTTTTTTTTATTCTAAATATTTAATTGAGCGATTTAATTCCGATTAAAAATTTTGGTTGCCTCGGTAGGGAGAAGTGTTTTTTTGAATCTTTAATTGTTTGAGCCTGCTGGAAGTGGCTTATAGATAAGAGTCGCACAATATATCTTTTGCGACACTAAGCTAGAGGGAGAAAGGCCGGATTTTTATCCGACCACTTCCCCGCAGGTATTTTTTAAAAATGTGTGAAACTTCGACGTGAACAATATTTTGCGATTCCCTAATTTATTTCTGATTAAAAATTTCTTTTGCTCTCTCCCAGAATTCTGGATGACCATTTTGATTCATGTAATACCACCATTCGGCGCCCCATAAATATTGCTTTTCAAAACCAGCTTTTTGAGCAAAACTGATTGTTCCGTTGAACTTATCAATATCCATTCGTTCAAGCTGTGTTTCGATTGGAGTGTCTTTAATTGGCTGCAAAAGCCATGGTTCGAGTGCAAGTTCGATCAAAAGTAAGTCTTTTTGACCATATATGAGGTTTACGAGGTTTCTTTTAGCTCGGAAAAAGGCTGGACCGATCGGGTATCTGATTGCGCCTGAATAATGATTCCAAACATAAATGTACAAACTAGTACCAAACAAATCTCCAGCTTGATGCGCATCTTTCCAAAGACTTAATTCGCCGCTGTCAGTAATCAAAACTGGATGATTTGGATCAAGAGATTTTACGAGTGCAATTTCTTTGTACAAAAATTCAGTATCGAGAAAATCACCGCATTGCTCTGAAGCAAAAATTTTCAAGAACGGTTCATTTTCAACTTGCCAATATTCAACAGCAGAAGAATTTTTATATCGATTTACAACTGCAGTGATATACGCAAGAACTTCAGCTTGTTTATCTGATTTTGAGTAATTTTTGACCCAGTCTGGTTCATGACATTCTGGCCAGCCTGGCAAACGTCGGCCAACAGCTAAGACGACCTTGGCATCGTGTTTTTCTGCCTGTGACATCTGATAATCGAGTTCAGACCAGTTAAAACGGCCTTTTTGAGGCTCGGTAAGCGGCCAGTGAGCCGAAAGACGGAATCTTTTGATACCGAGACCTGGAGAGTTTTGAGCGTTTTGCTCGTTTATGAGTGAATCAAAAACCTTTTTCCAATCGAGGCCAAGTTCTTGTGAGTGGAATACGCTAAAAGAAACGCCGTAATGTACGCGATCAGGAATTTTGCGGATTGAAAGAAGAAAAAATGCCGCCACCAAAATGACAATAATAATAAGTAACCATTTGAGTGTTTTCGCAAAATGTTTCATGTAGGAATGTACTAGATGAACAAAATTATAAAGCCGATAACAATAAGACCGGTTGCAAGGGTTTTGTGAAGGAATTCGTGTTTGTGAACGGTTTCTTCAAAGTACTCGGGCATCAATCGGCCAAAGAAAATAGCAAAAATAAGAAGGAAGATGTATTGAGTAGCACTGAGGGCGTTCACGATTGTGGTGTTGCCGGATTTGAGAGCAATAAGCGTACAAATAAAGCCCATTGCAGCCAAAATCTTATTCCCCACTATCAAAACAATTTTATTTGTCTTATGACCTGTGGTTGGATGTGTATGATGTTTTTCTTTTCTAGAATGCAAAAAATCTTCGCGAATTGATTTGAAAACGCTTGGGATAAGAAGAAAACAAAGAGCAACAACGACATTGGCCATTCGTGACCAGAAAAAGCCGTTTATGAAGGTTTCGTTTTGAAGGAGGAGTTTGGTGACGACAGTCGAAAGCCCAAAGAAAACACCAGAGCCTGACAAAAACAAAAGCGATCGCGCAGTGAATTTAAAATGAGAGATCAAAAGCATGCCCGCAACCAAAATTGTGAAACCGAGAAGGAAATGTCCTGGAAGTTGTTCATTAAGAAGGAACGAGCTCGCAATAAAAGCAGAAATTGCCGATACCCCACCGACAACGGGCACAACCTCTGAAGCATTTGCGCCGCGGAGTGATTGATACAAAAACAAAATTGAAATGGCGTAGCTCATTGCGGCGATTATAGAAATGAGAAGCGCTGCTGGAGTCGGGATTGTTACACCAAATGGCAAAGCTACAATCGCAAAAATAGACAAAAAGCTTACATAAAAGGTGTAGACGACGGGTTTTGAAACAACTCCTTTGGTGACAATAAACCGGTCAACCAAAACGACTACCGAGAAAAGGAACTGTCCAATGACCACAAATAATAACCAAGTACTCATAATTCTTTTTCGATAGTGTTAGTTTCGCATACATGTTTATAAACGAACGCTGAGGGCCTGATCTTTCTTTCTTGAGTTACGAAATCAATTTCGACCAAACCAAACCTTCTTTCAAAACCAAAAACCCATTCGTAATTATCTAAAAGTGACCAATGCAAATATCCTTTGACATCAACATTGTCTTGGATTGCTCGATACACCTGAAACAAATGATCCAAAATAAAATCTTTGCGTTTGGAATCGGTTGCATCGGCAAGCCCATTCTCCATTATATACACAGGTTTGTGATATCGCCCGAGTTCTAAGAGGACATGATAGATGCCTTCTGGATAAATACCCCAGCCCATGTCGGTTTTTGGCAGCTCTTCTTTCGGACCAAAGGGAGAATAAAAATAATAATTGAGACCAATGAAGTCAGTTTCTTTTTTAGTTTGATTCAAAAAATATCGATTCCACCACCAGCCCATAAATGCAGCCAAAAGTTGGTTTATCGGATTAACATTTGTTGCCTTAAAATAGATATTGTCTTTGGAAGGACCCACAAGCGCGTCAGGGTGATATTTTTTAACCGCATAATAAGAGGCCTTGTGTGCTTTGATTAAATTTCTGAGGGCAATTAAAAGTTTCCACGGATTCTTTTTAAATGGTGGCCAGTTTCCTCGAAGGTAGCCATTGGTAACCCACACTTCTGGCTCGTTAATAGGAACCACATATTTCACATCATTCAAAATTTCTTTGGCTACAAATTCTGAGTATCGACCAAATCGTGCAGCAGATTTTTTATTTAAAAAACCGCCATCGTGTGAAAACCACAGCGGCAAGGTGAAGTGCCAAATATTTACAAATGGTTCAAGACCGCGAGCGCGCAATGCATTTAAGACATTTTTGTAATGGGTGACAGCTTCCATGTCGAACTTCCCTTCTTCTGGTTCGATTCTCGCCCATTCAATAGAAATTTTGTGACAGTTGTGACCGAGCTTTTGGGCAATATCAAAATCAGACTCGTAGCGATTGTAATGGTCACAAGCCGCACCACAAACCGGTACCCTTCCCTCTCGGGCAGCTTCCGCCCAATCGCAATTTTCGATACCGCCTTCAACTTGGAATGAAGCAGTGGATGCGCCCCAGAGAAACTTTTCAGGAAAATTAAGTATGTGCTTCATGTTTTTTTTATTTTATTTATCGAGCAAATCCTGCCACCATTCGTAGCTAAAATGCATCACAACGGTCATGGTGCCGTAGATTGGGAGGAGCAAGAAAAAGAGCAGTACTTTGAAAATTTTCATGGCAGTATCGGTAATCAGAAATGCTTGATAATAACTTCATTGATGAATTTAAGAAGTTGCTGGAACGTTTCTTTCAGATATTTGTTCCAAATCATTGTTATGACGGACCAAATTTTTCCGAAAAATTCTTTTACTTCAGGTTTTTGGAACCAAGTAAAAATATCAAAATGGAACCAGAATTTAAGAAGAACGATTGCTACCAGAATGATGACAATAGTTCCGATAAATCCCTGATTAAACCTTCGGTTTTTCATATGCATTCTCGATATCTTTCAAATTACAAATATGTTAATGGATTGAGGTAGGCCTTGAGGTCGGCGACAGGAATAAAAGCATTTTTACAGTTAATACTGTTAGTGTACTGCACTATCTTAACACCTTGGGTGGCATATACGCCAAAATGAAGGTGGGCACCAGATGGACCTGCTGGAACCACATAGCCTGTGTAGCCGCTGTAGCCAATCACTTCCCCAGTTTTGACTCTCTGTCCTGCCACCACTTTTTGAAGGCTTAAATGGGCGTATAAGGTCGATAGGCCGTTATCATGGCGGATAAGCACCCATTTACCATATGAATAGCAGCCGGGCACGGCGTCGGTGTTTCCAATGCCCTCAACGGTGCCATCGAGCGCTGCGAGAACGTTCGTTCCTGCAGATGCTCTGAAGTCGACACCATTGTGACCTTTGCCGTTATACGCATTGGTAGTTTTGGCAAATTCGGTGTCACCAAAGTATTGGGTCACGTACACACTTTGCAGTGGCCAATGCAAAATTCCTTTTCCAGAACTTGGATAACTCGTTGGATCAATGATGAATTTAAGTTGGCTTTCATATGCATTCAATTCTTGGAGAAAGGCTTCGGCCTGCTGTTTTTTAAGTGCCAATTGTTTTTGGTACGCAGCCTCCTGGCTTTGGGTGCTTGTCAGTAATTTTGATTTGTCGGTTTTGTTGGTTTCTACAATCTTTTTCTGATCAACAAGCTGATTTTGCAAATCAAGAAGTTTTTTCCTTTGTGCCACATTTTCTGCTTGTTTTTGAGCAAGCTGCTCTTTCAAATCTTCGACGGTTGCTGTGTTTTCTTGAAGGCCAATTTGAAAACGATTCAAAGATTCGATTTCATTCCAAAGTTCAGTAACATTTTTATATGCCAAAACTGTTTCAACAAGTGAAGATTCTTCGGCTTGGTTTATATTTCGAATCGTATCTGCGAGAACAACTTTATTTCGGGCAATTCTTCGAGCTTTGTCGTCCATTTCCAAACCCAGTTGTTCGATAGTGAGATTGGCCGTACCAACTTTGGTCTGAGTCACCTGAATGTCTTTTGAGAGTTTGGTTCTTGATGCGTCGAGTGTACTGATGGCGCTTTTTAAGGTTTGTGCTTGCTTAGTGGTGCTTTGAATTTGGTTGTTGAGCTCGTTAATTTCTTGATTGAGAGCCTCGATCTGCGCATTTTTTGTATCGATGTTTTTCTTTATGGTATCGATGGTTGTGTCATCTGCAGCGTGAGCTACTGTGGGTGACAACGGAAACACAAATGGCGCAACATTCACCAGGTTAGCCAGGAGTGAAAGAGTAACAAGAATGTGTGAAAGTTTTTTAAAGGGCAAATGCATCGTTTGGGTTGTGAGAATTTAGGCGAGCAGTTTGTGAGCGTGTTTGAGTCTTTTAATTCCCTCTTTCTTGCCGAGGATAGTCAACAGAGTAAACGGATCAGGAGACTTCATCTTACCAGTAAGAGCAAAACGAATTGGCCACAAGACCGCACCGCGACCCATGTCAGTAGCATATGCCCAAATAAGCGACTTAACGCTTTCGGAATCTTTAAAACTTTCTTCTGGTGCTGCTTCAAGAATCTCAAGTACTTTTTCAAAAAATTCTTTAGTTCTTTCTGGACCGGTTTCGTCACGCCAAATCATGTCTTTTGGATCGTACTCTGGCTGACCAAACAGATAGTCGAATTCATGATCATCAACCATTTTTGTGATATCGGTATATACATTGATGCGATCAAGAAGTACTGGAACAAGTTTCATCATGTGCCCATCAGAAATACTCCAGCCATTCTTTTGGAATTCAGCTGACCTTTCAAAAAACGGTCGTGCGGCAGTGGCAATTTCTACATGCGGTTTTCTTTTGAGATATTCGCGATTGACCCAACGAAGTTTTTCTTCGTTATACACGGCACCGGCTTTTTGGACCTGCGCAACATCGAACCTTTTAATAAGCTCATCTCGGCTGAAAAATTCTTCTTCAGTGCCAGGATTCCAACCAAGCATGGCCATAAAGTTGGTCAAAGCTTCTGGAAGGTAGCCATCGTCGCGGTATTCAGTAAGTGATCGCGCACCTTTTCGTTTTGAAAGTTTACTTTTGTCTGGCGCCAAAATAAGCGGCAAATGGGCGTAGATTGGCATATGTGCTCCGAGCGCTGCGCCGATGAGGATCTGGCGAGGGGTATTGGCAATATGGTCGTCGCCACGAATAACGTGAGTAATTCCCATTTCAAACTCATCGACAACAACTGCAAAGTTGTAGAGTGGCTCGTCGATTCCCTTTGCGATGACAAAGTCACCGAGCTCGGTAGTGTCGACGCTAATTTCGCCACGAATAATGTCGTAGAAATTAATTACTTTGTTTGGGTTACGAAAACGAATGACCTCACTGCGCTTTTTAGCGCCCTTAGCTTTTGGGTCGGCGGCTTCAGCAATATCTTCTGCAGTAATTTCTTCTTTGGAAACATAGGCTTTGTCCTCGGCGATGAGTTTTGAAACATACTGAGAATAAATGGCACTTCTTTCAGATTGCTTGTATGTTTCGTCGAATTTCAAACCAAGCCATTCGAGGCCTTCGTGAATATTTTTCTCGTATTCAGGTTTTGAACGTTCACGGTCGGTGTCTTCGATTCGAAGCACAACTTTGCCACCAAAATGTTTGGCATAGAGATAATTAAAAAGCGCGGTTCTAAATCCGCCGATATGCAAATTACCTGTTGGGCTCGGCGCAAAGCGTGTAACTATTGGTTTGTGGTTTTCTGATTTATTCATATTCTTTATTTGAAAATTTATTTACTTCGGAATTTTCAGATTTTATACTTCGTGCTTGAGAGCGATTGAGAGAATTTCTTTGGCAATGCCTCGAGCCGCGTCTGGTTTGAAAAAAACTTTTGCGGCCTTGGACATCGACTCCTTCAATTCTGGGTTATTCATAATTCGGTCGATCTCTGACATTAAGATATGTGGGGTGACGTTTGATTCTTCGAGCACCACCGCTGCTTTGCTTCGTGCGTAGGCGTAGGCATTCTTTCGCTGGTGGTCTCCGTGAGACTCGGTAATTGGAATGAGTATAGAAGGAATGCCCCAGGAAGCGATTTCAAAAATTGCTGAACCTGCACGAGAAATCACTACGTCTGCAACACCGGCCGCCATTCGAAGGGCCATTTCATTTAAATAATCGAAGGCTTTGTATCGCGCTCTGAATTGTTCGCTGTACAAAATAGCTTCGGACCGAGCCACGATATCCGCGTAATTGTTTTTACCAGTCTGATGAATGACTTGGTATTTTTCAATAAGCTGCGGCAAGGTGTCGATAACGGTGTCATTTACAAGCTGCGCACCAAGTGAGCCACCCAAAACCAAAATGACCGGTGTCTCATCGTTTAATTTAAGAAATTCATGTGCACCTTCTTTCATTGGATGTGTAATTTCTTCTCGAACAGGGTTGCCGGTGATTGCAACTTTATCTTTTGGGAAAAACTTTGCAGCTTCTTCATATGAAACTGCAATTCGTTTGGCAAATTTTCCTGCGAATTTGTTTACTCTGCCTGGAACAGTGTCGGATTCATGAATGACCACGGGGATTCGGAAAAGCCGCGCGGCAACCAACACTGGAAAAGCAGCATAGCCACCCTTGCTAAACACCACGTCTGGATAAATAGAAAAAACCGTCATAAGAGCAGTCAAGACTCCCCACCCTGTTTTAAAGAAATCAAAAAGATTTTTGCCAGAAGAATAAATGCGGCGTTTTCCCGCAGAATTTTTCTTAAAAATAATGTCGTTATCAAAAAGGAGTGCTTCGTTGTATGGAGTGTCCGACATGTAGTACAACGTCGGCTGGATCAAGCGATATTCTTTGGATAGTTTTTGGACAGCTTCAGCAACCGAAAGAATCGGATAAAAATGTCCGCCTGAACCACCGCCAGTAAAAAGAATCTTCATATATGTGTGTTATTCAAAATGTTATGCGCGCTCCAATCGTTCCTTTTTCTGAAAACGTGAAATATTCAAAACGATACCAACTTCGGCTAACGTAATGAAAAGCGCCGTTCCACCATGACTTACGAAAAGTAATGGGATTCCGGAAAGTGGCAATACTCCAAGCATTGCGCCAATATTCCAAAAAGACTGGGCTGTGATCAGTATAACAATTCCAAATGCGAGCAGTCCACCGAAGGTGTCAGGGGAATTCATGGCGATTCGCATACCTCTGAAGGTAAAGAAAAGATAGACGAAAATCAGTACGATGCTTCCAACAAAACCCCACTCCTCGGCCATGACTGCAAAAATCGAGTCACCGATTGGTTCTGGTAGGAAGCTAAACTTCTGGACGCTCTGACCAAATCCCCTACCAAAAATTTTACCTGAGCCAATAGCAATGAGTGACTGGTTGAGTTGATAGCTTGAACCCTGCTGGTCATTTGCTGGATGAATAAAAGTCATCACTCGATCCATGACATATGGACGAGAATATGCGATCGCGGCAAAACTCAAGATACCAACCAAAAGCACCAAACCAATGTGCCGCCATCGACCACCACTCACCGCATACATAGCCAAAGCTGTGAGCGCCAATATTCCAAAAGTGTCAGTGTCTGGTTGAACCAAAAGCACTATTCCAACAACGCCGGTCAAAATAACGAATGGCAGGAAACCATATCGCATGGTTATGACCTGTTTTTTAACCCCAGAAAGCCATGCTGCCAGATACATAATAAAGCCGATCTTAAGAAATTCTGAGGTTTGAATGGAGAAAGATCCAATAACGATCCAACGTCTTGCGCCGCCGTGGTCTAGTCCTAACCCTGGAATAAAAACAGCAAGAGTTAAAATAAGTGACGCAAGGAAAAAATAAAAGGAATATTGACGCCAGAAACGGTAATTGATTCTTGATGTGAAGAAACACGCAATGCTTCCTAAAAACAAACCGAGAAAGGCTTGAGAAAACGCCACGTTTGAAAATCGTGCGCCCTCGCGTGCCAAAAGACCGAGAGACGCAGACATGAAAATGAAAAAACCGCCGGCTGCCATGGTTATAATGGCGATCAAAAACCATTTATCGACTTTGTTTTTATTTTTCATTGTTTTAAACTGCGAACGCCCCCTTCACCCCTTCGTGCCCGAACTTTCTAGTCAGAAATATTAGCCAATAAGAGCCAAAATCATTCCGGTGATAGCACACACGATTCCAACAACCCAGTAACGCATTGTCACTTTATATGAAGGCCAGCCGATTGCTTGGAAATGATGGTGAAGCGGCGCTACTTTGAAAACCTTTTTTCCATTCCTGAATTTTTTTGACAGCACCTGAATAATATTTGAAAGCGTGGTGAGAACGAGTGGAAGTGCGATGATTGGTAAAACCAAAAGTCCGTAGCCCTCACCGAGTGAATCGGTCATAAAAGCAATGACTGCCAAAGTAATCGTAAGTCCCATCATGCCGGTTTCTGACATGAAAAATCGTGCCGGTGGAATGTTAAACCAAAGAAAGGCCAAAATACCTCCCACAATCACTGCACAGAAAGCTGCGAGATCAATTTGTTGCTGATAAAAAGCGATACCGGCATATGCGCCGAAAATTGAAGCCAAAATACCTCCTGAAAGTCCGTCGATACCGTCGATCACGCCACCAGAGTAAATACCGATAACAACCAAAATAAACAGTGGAATAAACAAAAGGCCGATATTAAGATCACCTACAAATGGTAAACCAATCGAATGAATGTCGAGTTTGAAATAAAACCATGACGCACAGAGTAGACCCATGAGACCGACAAGCAAAAGACGCTTTTTAAGTGACAATCCGCCGCCAATGTATCCACCCTTTCCTGCGCCGCCTTGTGTACCCAAAAAGTCATCAACAAAACCAACGACTCCGCCGAAAATAAGTGTTGCGAATGGCAACCATGTTTGACTTCGACTAATGAAATCTAATTTTCCAAAAAAATCTGTTTTGGTAATGAATGCAATAATCCAAAAAAGAAGCGCGGTAATCGTAACTGAAATCCAAACTACTAAGCCGCCCATGCGAGGGATTTTTTTTACTTCGTCGTTGTGAAGTGATGCAGAGATTGTCGCTTCACGACCATCGATAGTTTTTTGAACGCTCTGTTTTTTCCACAGTTTGTAAGTGTAGAGGTAATGTGTGATTGCTGGAGTAATAGCGATTCCGATAACAAAGGCAATAACAGATGGTAGAAATACTTTGACGATATCGATTGGCATATATTTAAATAATTATTTTGAAATATTTTGAATTGTTGCGTTGATCAATTTGTCTATGTCGGTAAAACGACCTTCAAATGTTGATCCCAATACAACTGCGACGTACGGACCTTCCAGGCCTGGTGAAAATTCCACCATCAGGTTTCCTTGCGCTAAATCCGTATAGCCGGTTTTTGAAGCCGCAACACCAGGGATGCTGTCGATGATGATGTTGGTGTTTTTAACCTGGTGGACCGAGTTGTTGTTTGAGGTCAATGTTAGATTTGAAAATTTAGTTGATTCAAGCAAATTCGGCTGAGTTTTGATGATGTAATCCATGAGTTTTGCAACGTCCTGAGCACTGCCGTATGCCCCGCTTTCTTCGGTGTCGAGATCAAGACCGCTGTCGTTGTAAAAACGCATAGAATCGAGTTTGAGTTCCCCTGCTCGCTTGTTTAGGTAGTCGATGAATACTTGGCGAGTATCCTCGGTTTGTTTTTGTGGCAAAAAGGCTCCGGCAACAGTGGCGATTGCTCGCGCCCCAGCGTTTGAAGAAGAAAGTAAGGTTAAAGAAATGAGTTTTCGGAGATCCCAATTTTCATTTGCAAGCAATTCTTTTGGCGCTTCTTCTTGAAGATATTCGTTAGTGATTTTAATATTTGAGCCATTTGGCAAAATTTCTACAGCTGCGAGCGCAGTCATGAGTTTGGTCAAAGACGCAAGCGGAACAACATCCTGTTCATTTTTCTTATATAAAAACTTTTGATTTTTTACATCCCAGACCACGGCTGAGTGTGCAAACAAATTCATGTTTGCAAAAGGATCAGTGACAGTTCCGGTGTTTTGTACGATTGAATTATTGATATGGTCGATTTTGACGTGCTGATTTTTTGAATAGATATACAAAGCTACCATTACGATCAATACCAAACCGACCGCCACAACAGCGACCAACACTTTTTCGTTTTTTTGTTTGATAATGTCGTTATCCATTTTTTTCTATGTCGTTTGCCATAAACGCAGCGATATCTTTTTGAACAGTTTCAAAATCAGGCAATTCTTCTTTTTTTGAAACTCCGAGATGAGCCAAAAATTCAAAGGTTGGTTGATACACGAAACTTCGACTGTCACCATTTTCAACTCGTTCGATCAAACCTCGGACAAGCAAATTTCGAATGATGTAACTCGAGTTCACGCCGCGGATATAATCGATATCTTTTTTTGAAATCGGTCCGCGGTAGATGATGAGTGACAAAACTTCGATACCTGCTTTGCTGACTTCCCTTGCAAGCTCTTCTTTGGTCAGCTTTTTGATGAGCTCGCTTGCTTCTGGAGCTGTGTAGAGCATTATTTCGCCGCCATTTTGAACGATTCCGAGACCTCGCCCAGCTAATGCTGCTTTAAGAGTTTCGATGGAGCTTTCCACATCGCCGACTTCAACTTCAAGAAATTTTGAAATTTCCTTGATACTCATAGGCTCAGCTTTCCAAAAAAGCAAAGCTTCGATTTTTGATTCAAGAGAAAGTGGCATAAATATGGCGCGGATTATATGTACGATTTATGTGTACGTTGGCACCCCGACTGCCGCCTGGGTTTCGATCTCGATTTCGTCAAAAGAGCCCTTTTGTTCGGCCTTTATAATGCCCCGTTTTACGAGCTCTAGCATGGCTAGAAACCCAACTATAACATTAATTTTCTCGCTTTTCTCGCGGCCCGTAAACTCCCTAAAACTCATTTTAAGGCTATGCTCAACGCGTTTTGTGAGTCGGTCAATCATTTCCTCCAAACTGATGACTTTCTGGACTACAACCTTCGGCAAAGCCTGAACCTTTGGAATGGCCAAGAGAATGCGTTTTATGGCTTCGGTAATGCTTGTTTGGGAAAGTGCACCAGGAGAAAAGACAATTTCCGTGAAATCGCGCTTTTCCGGAGCAAAAAGCTGCACATTTCCATATCGGTCCTCGATTGTCTTGCTAGCTTCGCGGATTCTTTTATAAATCGCCAGGCGAAGTTCAAGAGACTTGATATCACCCTGTTCTTCTTGGGTCAGTTCAAGATTTGGTAAAAGCGATCGAGATTTTATGAGAAGCAAAGTTGACGCAACTAAAATAAAATTCGCCGACTCACCCATCGGAAAATTTTCTTGAGATTCTATGTAGCTGATAAAGTCATCAGTGACTTTGGCTAATGAAATTTCGTTTATATGAAGTTTGCGACGCTCAATAAGATCAAGGAGAAGATCGAACGGCCCATGAAAATGTTCAGTTTTTATGTGAAATGCCATTCAGTGAAAATGTATTATTCAAACCAACTCATTATCGAAGCCCAACCGCCTCGCGTACTCGCTCCATCATTTTTTCAGTCACTTTCTGGGCCTTTTTATTTCCCTTTTCAAGCATCTTCATGACCTTCTTTGGGTTTGCGGCAATTTTTGCACGGCGTTCGCGCATCGGAGTAATAAATCGAGATGCATAACCTACCAAAAGATCTTTTGACTCTTTATAGCCAATTCCCTGCGCGCCATTGGTAACCATGTAACGGTTTCGCAGACTCTCGAGTTCTTCTTTTGTGGCGAACAGTTTATGGATCGCAAAAACTTTGCAGGTTTCAGGATCTTTTGGATCAGCGACACCTTTTGAGTCAGTTGGTATTTTCATAACCGCAGTGCGAATTTCTTCGTCGGTCGCAAAAAGGCCGATAGTATTGTTATAACTTTTGCTCATTTTCTGACCATCTGTGCCGGGTACAACACCGACATCTGGCAAAATTAGCGGCTCTGGTTCTTCAAAAACTGGTATGCCTGGAGAAAAGATTCGGTTGAACTTCTGCGCAGTGTCTTTGGCAATTTCCAAATGCTGCTTTTGATCCTGACCGACCGGCACAACATGGGCGCCGTAAAGCAAAATATCTGCAGCCATAAGAAGTGGATAATCAAAAACTCCAACGTTGATTTCTTTGTTTTTTGCTTCGGCATCTTTAAAAGCATGCGCGCGCATCAAATATGGCATGGTGGTGATGCAGTTAAAAATCCAAGCAAGCTCGGTGTGGGCTGGCACCTGTGACTGCACAAAAATCGTCGCCTTTTTAGGATCGAGTCCAGCTGCAAGATAGTCGATCGCAACATTCAAAACGTTTGCGCGGAGTTCTGCTCCATTTTGAACGCTGATGATGGCGTGAAGATCGGCAATGAAAATGTAGGTTTCGTAATTTCCTGCCTGTTCAATGAATTGCTTCATTGCACCAAAATAATTACCGACATGAAGTGCGCCGGTTGGTTTGATGCCTGAGACCATTCTTTTTATTTCTGACATGTTGGAAATTGTAGCAGGAAAAATGATTTTGACATATCTCATATCGAAGAGTACTTTTAGGGCAGAATCGTTCTAAAAATCTCATTCTCTGGAGTACAGCTATGGCCATATTGATGCCAGGTGACATCGTGAGGGACATCGATCGCGGTTCGATTTTCCACAACAAGCAAGGGCTCGTCGTAGAGGTGCAACTTCGTTTCTGGAGACCACCCCAAATCCTCGTGCGGTTTGATCGAAGAGACAGTCTGATGTTCTATTCTGCGCATGACGAAAGAGAAAGGAATTCAAACTGGGAATACTATATGTGCCCGGCAAGAGAACTTCGTCGTGAACCAGACTGGGACCCAGAGTACTACGCAAACAAGCACTTTGGCACCATGTGGCGTACCGTGGCAGTTCTGAAGGCGCGGCTTTCACCTCGAAAAAGGTGCATGGTTGATGAATGTTCTCACGAACAAGCCGAGATCGTGTGGATAAATATCTGGGGCTCAGTGTGTAATGTGTATCTGTGCACTGCACACGCGGCACACTACAAAAGATGGAGCTGTATGGATATGTTCCCATACCGCCCATCCTGGAAGGAGCAGAAAGAGTCGGCTTAAGCAACCTCCACGTTTCTACAAGCAAAAACCCGCGTGAACCGCGGGTTTTTCTATTTAAATCCCCTCCCTCTTCAACTCCTCAATCTTCTTCCGTGCATCCCTTGAAAGACTCTTCGGAAGCTCAATGATGATTCGAACCATAATGTCGCCGCGTTTATTGCGGTCATCTGGGACACCCTTGCCTTTGATGCGAAGAACTTCTCCAAAAGTTACGTGCGCAGGAATTTTAAGGGTTACATTGCCATCGAGGGTTTGGAGATTGTGTTCGGCGCCGAGGAGTGCGTCAGAAAGTTTTACCTTGAGGTCGGTGACGAGGTTTCGGCCGTCTTTGCGGAAGGTCGCATGTCTTTTGACATGAACTTTAATGTACAAGTCGCCCGGTGAGCCGCCAGTGATAGCTTCTCCTGCGCCTGTGAGTCGGATCATTTCGCCATCTTCAATTCCTGCTGGGATTTTGACACTGATTTCATTTTCTCGACGAACAACACCTGCACCCGCACAGGTTTTACATTTTTCTTTTGGAACCTTGCCATGACCATTACAGGTGCCGCAGGTTCTTTCTGAAGCAAATGAACCGAGAATCGTGTTGCGCATCTCGCGAATCTTTCCTTTGCCATTGCAGGTTTTGCAGGTCAAAAATTCTGTACCAGGAGCGCCACCTGAACCGCTACATGTTTGGCACTGTGATGTTTTGTTGAGGAGAATTTTTTTGTTAATGCCGAAAATTGATTCTTCGAAAGAGAGTTCGACGTCGATTGAAATATCTCGGCCGCGTTTTACTTTCTCCCCTCTTCCACCGCCAAAAAATTCAGAGAAGATGTCTCCGAAATTCATGTCGCCACCAAAGCCCTGACCGCCCTGGGTGAACTGAGAAAAATCAAAGCCGTCGAATCCGCCACCGCCGGCACCTGGGCCAGGACCCTGACCATCGCTAAAGACACGGCCGTACGCATCGTACTCGGCGCGTTTTTTATCGTCCATGAGGATTGTGTAAGCCTCGTTTACTTCTTTGAACTTCGCTTCATCGCCTCCCTTTTTGTCGGGATGATATTTGTGTGCGAGCGTTCTGAAGGCTTTTTTGACCTCGTCCTTTGTGGCCGATTTGTCGATTCCTAGAGTTTCGTAATAATTTTTTGCCATTTAGTTTGCGCGCGAACGCGCAGCGATTACTTGCTATTGCTTCGGAGGATTTTCTTTGTATTCAGCATCGCGAACATTGTCGCCATCTGGGCCGTTGCTATCAGAGTTGCCACCTGCAGACTGATCTGGATTTGAGCCAGGATTTTGTCCGCCAGCTTGTCCTTGCATATACTGTCCGATTTTCTGAATTTCGTTTGAAAGCTCGGTTGTAGCTTTTTTTATTGAGTCGAGATTGTCGCCCGCTTTTTCTTTCTTAAGAGTTTCGATCTTTTCAGTAATTGGTTTCTTTACGTCGTCTGGAACTTTTGCTCCAGCATCTTCGAGGGCTTTTTCAGAAGTGTAAATGAGCTGCTCAGCCAAATTTTTGGCTTCAATTACTTCTTTCTTCTTAGCATCTTCTGCGGCATGAACTTCGGCGTCCTTCTGCATCTTTGCAATGTCGTCTTTTGAAAGACCGGAGCTTGCTTCGATTCGGATAGATTGTTCGCGGTTTGAAGCTTTGTCTTTTGCTTTGACGCTCAAAATTCCGTTCGCATCGATGTCAAAAGTAACTTCAACTTGCGGCATACCGCGTCGTGCTGGTGGAATGCCGTCCAAAATAAATCGGCCAAGACTTTTATTGTCGCTCGCCATTGGTCGTTCACCTTGAAGAACGTGAATTTCGACAGATGTTTGGTTGTCGGCTGCGGTTGAGAAAACTTGAGATTTAGAAGCCGGAACCGTTGTGTTCTTTTCAATGAGTTTTGTAGAAACACCTCCCATGGTTTCAATACCGAGAGAAAGCGGAATAACATCGAGCAAGAGAATGTCTTTAACGTCGCCGGAAATAATTCCACCCTGGATCGCAGCACCGAGTGCCACGACTTCATCTGGGTTAATAGACTTGTTCGGTTCCTTTCCAAAGAATTTCTTAACCTCCTCAACGATCTTAGGCATGCGAGTTTGGCCTCCAACAAGAATAACTTCATTGAGCTCGCCAACTTTGAATGGCGATGCCTCCATGGCTCTCTTGGTGATCATCAGAGCGCGGTCGATGAACTCTTTGGTGAGATCTTCGAGCTTTGCTCGACTCATTTTCAAAATCAAATGCTTTGGACCAGAGGCGTCTGAGGTTACGAATGGAATATTGATTTCAGTTTCCATCGCGGTTGAGAGCTCGATTTTTGCCTTTTCCGCTGCTTCATCGAGGCGCTGCAAGGCAAACGCATCGGTTCGGAGATCGATACCGTTTTCTTTCTTGAATTCGTCCGCAATCCAATTGATGATTTTCTGGTCGATGTCGCGTCCACCCAAATGACTGTCACCGTCGGTTGATTTTACTTCAACAACCTCATCGCCGACTTCCAAAATAGAGATATCGAATGTACCGCCACCGAAATCGAAGACTGCGATCTTCTCTTCTTTCTTTTTATTGAATCCATATGCGAGCGCAGCAGCTGTTGGTTCATTAATGATTCGTTTTACATCCAAACCTGCGATCTGACCCGCGTCTTTTGTCGCTTTTCGCTGAGCGTCGTTGAAGTATGCTGGAACGGTGATGATTGCTTCGGTCACTTTCTCGCCGAGTTTTGCTTCCGCATCAGCTTTAATTTTTGCCAAAATCATCGCAGAAACTTCTTCTGGTCGATAATTTTTGCCTGACATGGTGACCTGAACGCCACCGTCGGTGCCTTTGATGATGTCATATGGAACGTTGGCTTTGTCTTTCTGAACTGCAGGATCCTCAAATGTGTGGCCAATAAAGCGCTTGATGCCGACGATTGTGCCCTTAGGGTTGGTCACAGACTGGCGTTTTGCCAAAAGACCAACGAGTCGTTCGCCGGTTTTTGAGATCGCGACAATAGATGGAGTGGTTCGTGCACCCTCCGCGTTTTCTAAAATTTTTGGGCCGCCGATATCCATGACGGCGACTGCAGAATTTGTTGTTCCCAAATCAATTCCAATTATTTTTGCCATGGTTTTATGAATTTAATGTTTTTACTAAAAAAATCACGCTTCCTTTCGTATCTGTAGTGAGCAAAGTATATTCGGCCCCGACCCAAATTTCAAGTCCTGTCAAAATGGCCGGAAAATCGGGCAAAATACTTACCAATCGCGGCCGATTTCCTGTTTTATGCGAGTTTTCCAACTCGTACTTTCGCCGGTCGGATGATTTTATCGTGCACCTTATATCCTTTTTGAAGAACAGAAATGACTACGTCGTCTTGCTTTGGATCGGTTACCTCCACAATTCCAACTGCTTCGGACTCGCGAGGATCAAATGGCTCGCCAAGTGGATCAATAATTTTTACTTTATGATTCGTGAGAATCGCAAAGAATTGATTGTGAATTTGTTCGACTCCTTTTCGCCAAACTTCAGGAAGCTTTGCCAACTCTTCTTTATTTGCAAAAGCCATTTCAAAACTGTCTAAAACCGGAGCGAGCTCAGTCAAAAGTTCTTCTTCGGCATATTTGATGCGGCGTTTATTGTCTTCTTCGTCCTGTTTTCGAGAATTTATATAATCAGCTTTCAGTTTTTGCCAGCCGGTCAGATATTCTCGTTTTTCCTCGTCGCTTTTTTTGAGTCGAGCTCGGAGATCGGCAACCACATCTTTATTTTGTCGCGCAGTGTGTTCGCTGAATTCACTGTCTTGCTCAAGGCTCACATCGTCACCGGTGTCGGTGGTGATTTCCGGCCCAGCGTCCTGAGTATCTTCCGCCCCTACTTTTTTGTGATCTTGTTCATCTTTCATTGGAGTTTTTGAGGCTAATTAAAGCTAAGTAGGTATCTAATATACTACAGTCGACGAAAAAAGTTTAGTTTAAATTCTTTCGAAACCTCAGGTTTAACCGTTTGTTGACATAATATAAAATATATGTTACCTTTCGGAAGGACTGAAAACCAAAGTTCCGATGTTCGGGACCGTAAGAAACCATCCTCATCATATTAACGGAGTCAGTAGCAATGAGAAATTCTA
>JAHFLV010000002.1 GCA_023264565.1 Candidatus Zambryskiibacteriota bacterium | reverse complement strand
CATGGCAGCCCTCGAATCTCGTCGAGCAGAACAAAACCAAGCGAGCGACAAGATCGCTAAAGCTGCGACCCCAGAAGAACGTCAGGCGCTGATTGCTTCTATGAAGTCCGTGAAAGAGTCTATGGAGAAAGACGATGCGGCCTTTAAAGAAGTCATGCATGAATGGCAGATGCTTATGGTGACGGTGCCGAATATTCCGGACATGTCGGTGCCAGAGGGTGCGAGCGATGCTGATAATAAAGAAGTTCGAACCTGGGGTGAGAAACCAACTTTTTCTTTTTCGCCAAAAAACCATATCGAAATTTTGGAAAATCTTGGGATGATCGATTTGGAACGAGGAACTAAGGTTGCTGGCTTCCGCGGATATTTTTTGAAAGGTGACGTTGTGCTTTTGATGTTTGCGGTTTGGCAGTTCGCGCTTGCGGAAATGGTGAACAAAGGCTTTACCCCGATGTCGGTGCCATCACTTCTCAAAAAGACTCCATTTATTGGAACTGGATATTTGCCACAAGGTGAAGAAGATTTGTATCGAACTCAGGACAATGATTATTTGGCGGGTACTGCTGAAGTGGCGACCATGTCATATTTCACCGATGAAACTCTTGATATAAAAGAGTTGCCGATGAAGATGGTTTCATTTTCTCCATGTTTCCGACGCGAAGCGGGAAGTCACGGCAAAGATACCAAAGGTCTCATTCGTGTGCACGAGTTCGAAAAAATTGAGCAGGTGGTTTTGTGCGAGGCGAGTCATGAGGAGTCTGTAAAACTGCACGAAGAAATTGCCGCGAATGCAGAAAGTTTGCTCCAGAAACTCGGCCTCGCATATCATGTGGTGGTTAATTGCGGTGGCGACCTCGGTCTTGGTCAGGTAAAAAAATATGATATAGAAACTTGGGTGCCAAGCGAAAATACCTATCGCGAAACTCATTCCGCTTCATATTTTCACGATTTCCAAACTCGTCGTCTCAATATCCGCTATCGTGACCCAGTAGATGACAAATTAAAGTTCGCCCATTCACTCAACAACACCGCAATCGCTACTCCGCGAATCCTTGTACCGATCATTGAGCAATTTCAGCAAGAAGACGGTTCAGTTGTCATTCCAGAAGTGCTTCGACCATACATGAACGGCGTTACCAAGCTTGAGAAAAAAGTGAAGTAGTTTGTTAGGCTTTGTGTTTCCTGTGGTTCTATAAATTCAGCGCAGCGGCGCATTATGCATGATAAAAAAACGGGCATCTTCATTTCGATCAGATCGTCACAAGGATAAGAAGCGAAAAATTCTTATCTATAAATACAGTGGTGTGACCTTTGGTGTGATCGCACTCATTTCTGGCTTTGCTTTTTTAACCCGAGCCAACTTTGTGAAAATTGGTGAAGTGAAGATAGAAGGCAATCAGATTGTACAAAAAGAGGCGATTGAACAGATCGTAAAAGATGAACTGCAAGCACACAGCCTCAAAATTTTCTCTAAAAATAATTTTTTCTTTTATCCACGCACAGAAACCGAGCGTAAAATTCAAAGCCAGTTTTCAGCGGTGGCCAATGTGTCTGTTGGTTTGAAGGGTTTCAAAACTGTCGACGTGCAGGTGAATGAATACCAGCCGGCATATCTTTGGTGTGATTCTTTGGCTCGAACTCGTTGTTATTTTATGGATAAAAACGGCTACATTTTTAATGAGTCCGCGGACTTTTCGAAAGATGTTCTTTTTACATACTATGGTTTGGTTGATTCAAAAGATCCGATTGGGGATACGTACCTTCCGCCAGAGAAATTCGCGCAGCTTAGCTATTTTATTGACAGCATGAAGTTGCTAAATCTTTCTCCGGTAGGATTGAACGCCCGTGGCAACGATGATTTTGAACTTTTGCTTTCTTCGGGTGGCTCGGTGCTCTTTTCTGATCACGAAGAATTTTTAACAACCTTTGAAAATCTCGAAACCATTATTGCTGAGCAGTTGGTGCTCGACAAAGATTTTCTGTCTAAACTCGACTATATTGATGTGCGCTTTAGCAGCAAAGCATTCGTAAAATTGAAATAAGCGGGCGAGGCTATATACTTACTATATGCAAATCGTTTTCCTCATTCCGGAATATTTCGTGTGGCACTACACGACCGCACCCCGACTGACACTCAACATCATCACAAACTTCCTTTGGTTTACCTTCCACTTTTTTTCATTGCCAGTGTTGTGGGAGACTCTGTTTGCGCCATGGCAGCTATCTCGCGCTGAAGATCGAATTCACGCTAACAGTGGAGGTGCAAGCAGTATCAGACAAGCTTTCTCAGAAGCAGTATTGCAAATTTTTGGAGCCTTCGTGCGAATTGCTA
>JAHFLV010000028.1:1444-8466 GCA_023264565.1 Candidatus Zambryskiibacteriota bacterium | reverse complement strand
TGGATCAAAAAAGTTCTTTGTGCAAGCGAATGCAAGCGAACAAGAATAGAAAGAATGCGCTCGCGAATTCGAAAATCTGGCATACCGAACATCGAGTCAATTGAAGCAATGGCAACGTTTTCCACTTTTTGATCAAGGTAGAGGAGTGCCATTTCGGTGCACACCAAAATGCCGCCCGGTGTGTCGTAGAATTTTTTAATAATTGCCGTAGCCTGCGCGTGAGTTTTTACGGTGTCAGAATCGAGCCGCTGAATACTATATCCAGGAAATTGATTGGCTACTTCTTCGGCAATGAGCTCGGCGCCGACGCCCAATGTCTGCAAACGCCAACTGGTGCAGATGGCACATTTTTCATTGGCATCTCTTTTTTCTCCGCATCGATGGCACATAAAAAATCGCTCAGCACCTTTGGTGTGCAGTACAACTGGCGCTTGGCAGCGATGGCAAGACACGATAGCGCTGCAGTCGGCGCAAATAGTGAGAGGTGCGAGGCCGCGACGGCTGGCAAAAAGCACGAGCCGTTCGCTTTTATCACGTGCGGTACGAATAATGTCAGCCAGCTGGGGCGAAATCGGATTGAATTTTACAGTCGTTTTGTGCACTTTGCGCATGTCGACTAATTTTTGCTCGGCGCCAGTTTGCACCCGAAGTGATGGATGGACGATTTCGTGAAGCTCATCGTTGCGGTATCTCCATACGGTTTCAGTGCGCAAAAGAGTGTCACCAAACACAATTCGAATGCCGGTTTCCTTTGCATACATTTCAGCAAAATATCTGAGGTCAGTGTATGGTCTCGACTGACTTTTATAATTGCGAGAGTTTTCGTGTTCCAAAATAAGTGTGCCAATGTCGTGCCGTGGCAAACAAAGAAATTGACCAGTCGCAATAATAAATACTGGATGTGGCTCATTTAAAAGTTCATTCCATTTTTTTACGAGCTCTTTCTTTTTAGTTTGGCCATGAAAAATGTAGGAATATTCTGCGATGCCTTTTTCAAGCAGTCGTTCTGCTCGGCGAATGTCGCCTGATGTTGGAACACACAGGAATACCGAACGTCCTCGAGCAAATTCTTCGCGCACCAAAGACCGGTATTGAGAAAAACGATCGTTGTCGTCGGTTTGCAAAATGGTGCCGTGAAGACGGCCACCTCCAATTCCTGTTGTTTTTTCTGCTGAACTTTTTGTTCCCAGATCTTTGGTATTTTCTAAAACAATTTTTGGCAAAAGAGAAAAAAGCATGCTGCCCAAAGTGGCAATATGAAAGTCCGCGGTTTTTTGCGCCGCAGTCATAAAAGCCGGCGACAAAATATCTTTTGATTCAACCGACGTAATTTTTTTAAAGGCAAAGGTGGCTTCTTTGAGTTCCTGCTTACTTTCTTGAGCCGAGCGGCTGGCAACAACGAGCGCGCTCACGGTGCGTCCACGAAGTGGCACTTTCACAATTGTGCCGGCGGTCACTGGCTCAGCGGTAAAGTAACTGAGTGTGTCTTTAATGAAGCCTCGGGAAAGGGGAATGACGTCGACAATATTCATGCCGTAATACTACAGGAAATTTAGATCAGTTTGATATTGGCACCTAACGCATTCAAACGTTTAATAATATCCTCGTACCCTCTATTAATAGAGTAGATGTTTCGCAAAATTGAAGTGCCTTCGGCAGCGAGCATGCCAATAAGAAGAACTGCAGCCGGGCGGAGAGCTGGTGGGCAGGTCACGTCAGCAGCTTTGAGTTTGGTTGGGCCGGTGATGAAAATTCGATGTGGGTCGGCGAGCAGGGTTTCGGCACCGAGTTTGCTGAGCTCCTGAAGTTGGATCGCGCGCTTTTCATACACCCAATCATGAATAAGGGTCATGCCTTTGGCCTGTGTTGCGATAACTGCAAAAAATGGTTGATTGTCGATGTTTAGACCCGGATATGGTCGAGACTCAATTTTTTCTTCAGGCGCGGTCAATTTTGAAGGATGAGTCTGGATATCGACGAGGTTGGTACGGCCGTTGCGGGCGAGGTACCGATTTAAAATTTTGTATTCAAAACCCATTTTTTCGAGTTTGTAGAGTTCGAGTTCGAGGAAGTCGATCGGGCAGCGCTCGATGGTAATACTTGAACCAGTCACAATCGCCGCCGCAACAAAGAACATTGATTCGATCGGATCTTCGCTCAAGTCGTACTCGACATCAATGTTGATGTTCGCGGTGCCATGAACAGTGATTGTTGTAGTGCCGATGCCCTCAATTTTTACACCCAACTTTTCTAAGAAAAAACACACTTCCTGACCCATGTAGTTTGCTGAAGCGTATTTGATGGTCGTGGTACCAGGAATTCCGGCAGCTGCGATAATCGCGTTTTCTGTAACCGTGTCACCGGATTCGTAGAGAATAATTTCTGCTGGCTGCAATTTTTTCGCATCGATCACATAATGAGTTTCTGTAGTCTCGATATTTACGCCAAGTTTTTCGAGCGCGAACAGATGTGGCTTCACGGTTCGGCTACCAAGTTTGCATCCGCCAGCTTGCGGCAATTTGAATTTCTTTAAAAAATGCACGAGCGGACCGATCATCATGATGATGCTTCGAGTTTTTTCTGCCGCCACCGCGTCGAGTTTCTCCATATCAAAAATTTCTGGAGGGATGATTTCCAAATTGTTGTCATTTTCACCAACCCAATTCACGCTAACACCGATACTTTGAAAGACCTCGATAATTCGAAAGACTTCCTCGATTTTTGGCACGAGCCTCAGAGTAGTTTTGCCTCGGTTTAAAAGGGAGGCTGCAAGCAAACCCATTGCGCCGTTTTTAGAGGTTTTGGTGACGACGGTGCCCTTGAGTTTATGTCCGCCCTCTATTTCTATATTTATTGCGCCGGTGTTCATGTGTTTGTTTTTTGCCTCTATGATTTCGAATAAATATATCACACATAAATGAAAAGACGCCGTACCTATTGGTCGTGCGCCTTGTATTTGTTTTTGTTGAGACCTCGTCATCTTTTGATGACCTCTAACAGTGATGCGTTAGCTCCAGAGTTTGGAAGAATCAAACCGTGTTTATCAGGCCAGTGCTTTCTGCAATAACTACTCGGTGTCGGGCCCGTGCTTATGAGGCGCCAGTCCTCAAAGCTAAGTTCTTCGAGGAAGTCTTCACCCGATAGTGGTCCGCAAAAGCCATTGTCAAAAAGAACCAAATCAGGGATAAAGGATCTGATTGCCCATAACGCTTCTTTACAAAGAGGCCAAACTATAAGGGTTTCATGTCCAGCCGTGTACAGAGTTTCATTGATCTGCTTTGCACAGGATTCGTTACTCTCGAACACCGCAATCCTCATTGCCGCTCTCCTTAGACCAGGTTGAGATCTTGAGGTTCTGTTTAAATTATGGCGATTAATCTATCTGCGTCAACTAAAGTTGAAACTTGTTCGCAAAGCCCGTATTATGCGGCTACTAGATATGTCATTTTTCTCAAAAAAACTCGGAATCGATTTGGGCACTACTACGACACTTGTCTATGTGCCAGGAAAGGGAATTGTTTTGAATGAGCCGTCGGTTGTGGCGGTTTCTGAAGAAAATAATCAAATCATGGCGATTGGAATCGAAGCCAAAGATATGATTGGAAAAACTCCAGACAACATTGTGGCGTACCGTCCGATGCGTGATGGTGTGATTGCCGACTATCGAATCGCCGAAGCCATGCTTCGTTACTATATCGGTAAGGCTCTCGGAAAATATAATCTCGTAAAACCGGATGTGATTATTTCGGTGCCTGCCGGAATTACTTCTACTGAACGTCGTGCGGTTGTTGAGGCGGCACTGAAAGCCGGTGCCAAAAATGCCTATGTTGTGAAAGAACCAATTCTTGCTGCGATCGGTGCGGGCATTCCGATTCATGAAGCGGTAGGGCACATGATCGTCGACATCGCCGGAGGCACAACTGACATTGCAGTCATTTCTCTCGGTGGTATCGTCGCTGCAAAATCCGTAAAAGTTGCCGGAAATAAAATCGACTACGCAATTGCTGACTATATAAAGAAAACATTCAACCTCGCGATCGGTGACAAAACTGCCGAAGATGTAAAAATAAAAATCGGTTCCGCGATTCCGCTCGAAGAAGAATTAGTCATGACGATCAAGGGTCGCGACTTCATTACCGGTTTGCCACGCTCCATCGAAATCAAAACAAATGAAATCACTAAGGCTATTACCAAAGAACTTCGTGAGATGATTAAGGCGATCAAAGATGTCTTCCAAGAAACTCCACCTGAGCTTGCTTCCGACATCATCGACAAGGGGATTATTATGACCGGCGGCTCATCCCAACTTCGAAATTTGCCCGAACTTGTCTTTCGTCGAACTGGTGTCAAAGCAGAATTGGCAAAAGACGCACTGTACTGTGTCGTCAATGGCACCGGTATTGCTCTCGAGCATTTGAATGTCTATAAGAAAACTATTTTGAGTAAGAAGTAGAGATTGTTTGACATAATACCAAGTTTATTGTTTAAATTTATTTGTATTTGACAAGTACGGTCGTCGTTAGTATGATTTTCCCAGAACGACAAGGGGAATCTTTACGTCAAGGTTGTGGATATCCGTTGCGATATAAAAAAGTAGAGCGAAAGCTTGAAATTGACTGCATTACGCAGTTTGGTGTGAGTGCCAGCGTTGGACTAGTTTCAGCCTGATTTGCACACGAAAGCACTAGAGCAACGCTTCAACCGAGGCAACTTCGACACACAAATCGAGGTAGTAAAGATCCTTCATCAACACCCGTCTAGTCACAAACTGGACGGGTTTTTTCATATATACTATTCAGATTATGACCGACGCCGATATTCGCAATCTACTCGAAAATCCAACCCATCACTCACATTTAGTTGTTGGTCCAACAGAAAAATATTACGAAAAATTTCGACACATGCTCCGAAAGAAAATTTCGGAAGGAGATTTGGATGCCAATGATGTGTGGTCGAGAAATTTTGAAACGCTGAATATCGACGATGCTCGAGCGATCAAAGAAGTACAGAACACACGTCCGACTGGTCCGCGTCGCGTCATGCTCGTGTCGCTCCAAGCAATTCAAAGCGAAGCTCAGAACTCACTCCTTAAACTTTTTGAGGAACCATCATCGGACACCATTTTTATTGTCTGCGCCGAAACCCAAAGTATTTTCCTGCCTACTGTTCTTTCGCGTTTCAATATTATTGATGCCGCGAGAGCCGATGAACGATATGTAGATACAGACAATCTCGCTTTACGTTTTCTAGCTGCTTCTTTTAAAGACCGTCTCGACATGCTCGAACCGATCATTAAAGAAAAAGAACGTTTTGTGGCGATTAATTTTCTTAATAATCTAGAGGAGGTACTATATAAAAAAAAGAGTGAGAGTAGTCAGTCGGGCGCTCAATCAATTGACCCCGCAATTTTCGAAGATATTTTTTCTGCCAGACATTTTTTGCGAAGTAGAAGCCCGTCGATTAAAATGATTCTCGAACATCTTGCGTCCGTGATTCCTGTTGGCCTTGCGTCCGGCCCCGCGTCAAAAAAATAATTTCAAAAACCGTCATGACTCTTTCTACCCACATCGTTACTGGTGCTGCCGTAGCAAAAATTTTTTCAAGTCATCCGGCTGAAGCGTTTGTGATTGGCTGGGCGACTCACTATATATTGGACTCGGTTCGACATTGGGATTATCCGCTGCAAGCTTTTGCTGGAAACCTACTTTCTCCAACCGAAACCAAAATTAGTTTCAATAAATTTCTTATTATTGATTTTGCTAAAATTTTGCTCGATTTCTGTCTCGGTTTTTTTCTTATATACGTGCTTATGGGTCTGACGTTGAAAGGAAATTTGCTTGTCCTGATTGCTGGCGGTATTGGTGGAACGGTGCCAGACTTTTTGCAGGGCCTGTATGCGGTTTTTAAAATCAAGCCGCTCGAATGGTTACAGAGATTCCATCATGTTATGCATTCAAAAACTTCATTTGATGGTCATCCGGCAATCGGTGTGCCATTGCAGATCTGTGTAATGCTCATTGCAGGTTTTTTTCTTTTTGCTCCGTTTTAAGTATAATAACCATATATGGCATACAATTTTTCTGAATTTAAAAAAGGTTTGGGCGATGTCGAAACATGGCTTACAAAAGAATATGCAGGTATCCGAACTGGTCGGGCAACACCTTCTATTTTAGACAGCGTCACTGTTGAGTCGTATGGCAACAAAATGCCTATCAACCAGCTCGCGAGTATTACTGTTGAAGGTCCTCGAAGTCTCCGAATTGTTTCTTGGGACGCGAGTCAGAATAAGGGAATTGAAAAGGCAATTAATGATTCAAACCTTGGTCTTTCTGTGTCTGTCGACGAAAAAGGTGTCCGAGTAAATTTCCCAGAACTCAACGCAGAGCGTCGAACAATGCTCATTAAGCTTTCAAAACAAAAGCTCGAAGATGCGCGCGTATCATTACGAAAGGAGCGTGATCAGGTTTGGAATGATATCCAGGCAAAAGAAAAAGACGGCGAAGTGACTGAAGACGATAAATTCCGTCTCAAAACTGAAATGCAAAAGCTCGTTGACGATGCCAGCGACAAACTCCAGAAGCTCGCAGACAAAAAAGAACAGGAAGTGTTGAACTAGTTTGTAATTCGATAATTCGCCGCGATCGCATCGCGTCACATCATATGTCTATTGTCATCTTCATCATCATTCTGGCCGTACTTATTCTTGTGCATGAGTTCGGACATTTTCTTGCTGCCAAACTTTTTGGTATTCGAGTCGATGAATTTGGCATCGGATATCCTCCTCGTGCAGTTACACTGTTTAGATGGTGGAATGCTGACTTTACGTTGAACTGGCTGCCATTTGGTGGATTCGTAAAAATATTTGGTGAGAATGGGGAAGTGTCCGATGAGAAAAGTGTGGCCGCTGATGCTGCTTCTGCAACTACTTCTGCGATAGAAAACCAAAGTCGAGGAAATCTAAAACGAGAAAAAAGCTTTGTAGAAGCACCACGTCCATTTCAAGCCCTCGTGCTTGTGGCGGG
>JAHFLV010000028.1:0-1434 GCA_023264565.1 Candidatus Zambryskiibacteriota bacterium | reverse complement strand
CGGTTGGATTCATGGTTGGTTTGCCAACTTCAACTTCGAATGCCGCGCCTGGTGAAATGATCCAAAATCCAAAACTGGTGATCACAATGGTGGCAGCAGATTCTCCTGCGCTTGCTGGGGGGTTAAGGTCCGGAGACACTATTTCTGCGGTCTCAACAGAGAAAATCGCAATTCCAAGCGATGTGCTTACTCCAGAAACTGTTTCAGAATTTATCGCAATGCATGGCGAAGAAAAAATAAACGTTTCGTATGTTCGTGGAAAAGAATCAGGTACAGTCAGCGTACTTCCTGGAAACGGCATTATTCCGGACCGAAAAGCCATTGGTATTTCTATGGATGTTATTGGTACTCTTTCGTTGCCAGTTCACAAAGCTTTTTTCGAAGGGGCACGAACTACAATTAACTTGGCAAAAACAATTGCAGTTGGCTTGGCGACATTTTTGTATGACGCAGTTCGTGGTTCTTCTGATCTTTCTCAGGTCACTGGTCCGGTTGGTATTGTCGGTTTGGTGGGGGATGCGTCTCGGCTCGGATTCATCTATTTGCTTTCTTTCACAGCCTTTATTTCCATCAATCTTGCGGTCATTAACGTCATTCCATTCCCAGCGCTCGACGGAGGTCGTCTTCTCTTTGTGATTATTGAATCAATCAAGCGATCACCAATTTCTCCGAAGGTCGCAAACACAATGAACGCGGTTGGCTTTTTCTTACTTGTGGGTTTGATGGTACTTGTGACGGTGCACGACGTTCTTAAGCTTTTCTAAATTACACACATACATTATAAAAACCCCAGCAATCAAAAGAGTGCTGGGGTTTTGTTTTACGTTAGTTGTCGCTGGGTTGAGCTCGGCGTGCGAGCATCCTTCTGGTACTGAGATCTGTCGTTGGGTCTGGCACCGTTGCTTTGGGTTGAACTGGGGTTGCTGAGTTTCTGGGCATCACGGTGTCAGTGTCATTGCTCCACGCATACTTCGAGCAGAAAGAAACCGATGTAATAAAACCAATGATACTTGGAAGCAAAAGACAAAATCCCCAGGCAGATTTTACTAGCAAAATCCAGGCCATACTGCCCAAAAAACCCAGTACGGAGATCATCAAGAATCCCAATGAAATCCGCATCTTGTTCTTCAGAGTCATACACACCCCTTTCTCATTTGTCGTGATACGTGACTTTTCTAGTTCTAGAAATATCACAAAATAGAATTTTGTCAATGTGTGCGTAGACCATGAAAACTTTTTGCGGTAAGATGCAGCAATGAGACAATCACAACTCTTCACAAAGACCCGAAAAGAAGCTCCAAAAGACGAAGTTTCAAAGAATGCCGAGCTGCTTGTGCGTGCCGGATATGTTCATAAGGAACTCGCCGGTGTGTATTCTTTTTTGCCACTTGGTTTGAAAGTGCTCAATAACATCGTCGAGGTGATCCGAAAAGA
>JAHFLV010000027.1:784-8666 GCA_023264565.1 Candidatus Zambryskiibacteriota bacterium | reverse complement strand
CGAACTGAATCTGATTTGACAAAGTATAAAATATAATGTACTCTTCGTTAATGGTATAAGAGACGTGAACGAGGAGTATAAAGGACAGCAAATGTCCTTTATAGATTCCATCCCATTTTATTGGATTAATTCTAAAGGACAGTTAGGAATCCGCGCAATCGGCAGTCAATGGTCAAAGCAAATCCAATTTGACCCAATTACTAAAAGGATATTTTCCTGAAAAACCTTGACTTCTAGTGTTTAGATACGTACTATGTTTTGCACTAGGAAATTTGATTGAAATTATCAAAATTTATTAAAAAAAGTATACAGAAAAGCAATAAAATTTTATGACTAAAGCGACTCTCTTTTTCGGAAAAAACAGCAAGATCGCACGGGTGTTCACAGCTATCGCAATCATCTCTATCATCGTTCCAAACGCGATGCTTATTTCCCTTCCTACAGTTATTGCGCAGGAAGTAACAGAATCATCAGCGGCAACTGTTTCTGACAGTTCATCAAGCGATGCTTCTGATACACCCGCAGCTTCTATAAGCGAAGATACTTCTTCTGCTACAGTAGAAACAACAACTGAGGATCCTGCTGCACCCACAGTAACTGCAGACCCCACAGTTCCAACTACACCTACAACTTCTGATACAGGTGTAGTTTTGACTACCGATGAAACTACAGTAACTCCGGATACAACCGACACCATCCCAACAACAGACGGCACAAATCCAACAACCCCAACTACTGGCGGAAGTTCTGGTTCATCTTCAGGCTCAGATACAAGCGAACGAGGTTTTGATTTACCTCCAGCAGAACCAGGTGTTCTTGATGGAACTGTATCTACACTCGGAGCAGCTGCTACAGGTTCTATCCGAATCTGTCAGATGTTTGTCGACACAAACGGTAACGTCGCAACAAGCCCTGCACATTTGCCAGCAGGTACTTTCACCGTTCACCTTACAGATCCAAGCGGAGCTGAAATTACACATAGTGGCATGCACATTAACACCCAGGCGTTCGCTCCAAACGCTTCAATCTTGAATGGTCAGGATGCGATGTGTGCAACATACTCTGGTCTTTCTTTGACCAACTCAACCATGCGCACATATTCTGGCTTCTACTACGACCAGGCAAGTCTTTTTGCCGGCGTATCTTCATACTGGCAGCCAACTCTTTATAACGACGGTTCAACTATTGATGTTCACAGCATGGGTGACCTCTTCCTTTATGACGGTCCAACTCGAACCGGTGCAAATGGCAACTCTGACGGCTTTATCAGCCTCAGCGCTGCTCGCCCTGACCGAACTTTGGTTATCGTAAACAAAGCGAAAGAGAACCTCGTACTGCCTTGTGTCGCCGGTTCAGTGTTGACTCAAGACGAATTCTTTAACGCGATTTACTCTGGTTTCATTGATCGAAGCATTTCACCTCTTACCGATCGAATTCATCTCGACGCTTCAAGTACTTCAGCTACTTTCCACATTGAAAACCGAACTGGTTGTACTGCGCCAATTAGCTTTGCTAGCTACAAAATGTTTGACCAGAAGCTCGAATCTCAGCAACTCTTTGATTCAACTTCTGTCGTAAACGCAGGAGCAGTAGCAGACATCACCGTTCGACTTCCTGACTGTATGGCTCAGGTAGATGCATACACAGGTCCAGCAGCTACACACTTCAATGCGAACGACAATTTCCTTTACCCAAACAACCCATTCATTCTTGCAGCAGCATTTCATTTGAACAACAGCGACTCAATCGCCCATGCTTCAGGTGCATTCTGTACACCTTCAAATGGTAACCAGGCTCCAGTTCTTACACTTCTCGGTGACAACCCAATGACCGTTATTGTTGGCAGCACTTTTACTGATCCAGGCGCAACCGCTACTGACACTGAGGATGGCGACATTACTTCACGGATCACAGTAAGCACAGCGGTTATTAACACCAATATTCTTGGAACACAGACAATTACATATACAGTCGTAGACTCAGGTGGTTTGACTGATACAGAAACTCGAACAATCAATGTTGTCTCTGTCACGCCTCCACCACCAGCATGTGCAATTCCTAATTCAAATGGCGACGTAACAGCTGAAACCATCAACACTTCAAACGGAGAAACAACTCTCCAGGATATGTTGAACACCGCAGGTTTCTCAATCAACACCTTGACTGACCAGCAGAACTACCAGACATGGAATGCAAGTGCAAACACAGTTACAGCAAAAGTCCAGTACATCAACGGTATTACATCTTTGGAAGGTGTATTCGGATACTACGTTGCTGGTGATATTTCTTCATTCGTACCAGTATTTAGCACACAAGCAAATACTCTTTACCCACACGCTCCAGTTATTACACCTGGTCAGGATGTTTCATTCTCAATTCCAGCAGGTCAGAACATTGCATACGCAATCGCAAGCGAAGCTCCTACTTCAGGAAATGTCTTCTTCTCAATGAGCGAAAACGCTTTAAATGGCGGCGCCGATAAGATGATTGCATACCATGCAACAGGCACAAGCAATTATGTTCTCGCTTTCGAAGACAACCCAACAGGTGGCTCAGACAACGACTACAACGACCTCGTTGTTCGAGTCGAAGTTACAAGCTGTGGTGGTGGATCTGGCCCAGGAAACCACGCTCCAGTTCTTACACTTCTCGGTGACAACCCAATGAACATCGAAATCGGTTCAACATACACAGAACCAGGAGCAACAGCCCTCGACGCTGAAGATGGCGACATTACTTCACAAGTTACCCTTTCTTCCACAGGTCCAATTGACACAAGTGCCGTCGCAACATTCTCAAGGACATATACAGTTGTTGATTCAGGTGGTTTGTCCGATACAAAAACACGTGTTATTAACGTTATTCAGCCAGGCACAAACGGTGGTGGCGGAGGTGGTCATCATGGCTCATCAGGTGGCCGGGCTGGCCAGGTTTTGGGCGCTGAAACTGGCCCTACAAGCTGTGTGTACCTCAATGATTACCTCCGACGAGATTGGACCAATAATCCAGTTGAGGTCTTAAAACTCCAGCTCTTCCTTAAGAATCTTGAAGGACATTCTGACTTGCAGGCAACCGGTGTCTTTGATGACGCGACCTTCGCAGCAGTTTCATCTTTCCAGGACAAGTACTTTGACGACATTTTGGCTCCATGGGGTCACACTGCGCCAACAGGCTTCGTATACATCCTTACCAAGAAGAAAGTGAATGAAATCTTCTGCCAAACCGCATTCCCAGTAAGCCCGCTTCAAGCGAAAGAAATCAGTGATTTCAAGGCTTTTGTGAACAGCTTGAAAGCAAATGGAATCACTATTCCTTCAACAACAACCGACACGAACACACCAGTATTCAACCCTGAAACAGACATGCCAGCGGACGGAGTTGTCGGATCAGCCGCAACATCAACAATCGCAGTTGGAAGCAACAACAACTTCAAAAAGCTTGGTGATGTCAAAGCCGTTGCGGCCGCAGTCTTCAGTATTCCAAAGGACAAAGGCATGCTTCTCCAGAGTTTGTACTTCCTCTTGATCGCAATTATCGCGGTCTACCTCTTCACTGAAATCATTGTTGGTAGCCGAGACACAAGCCGACTTACGAAGTACCAGGTTTGGTCTAGAAAAGCGACTGGATACACTATCGGACTTATCGTTGCGATCGTCGCAGCTCTTTGGTACAGCGTCTTCAGTATTGTTCTACCACTCATCGTGCTCACTGTGATTTCAGGAATCTTCCTTATTTGGACAATCACAAAGCGTCCTCGAGTTGAAGAAACTGAAACCATTATCCTTCCACCACGACAATAATTTCTAAGTTTAGATCGCGCAGAAAATAATCTGTCAGCGAGTACATAAAAACACCAGTAACGAGCTGGTGTTTTTATTTTGAGTTCGCTGTGATTTTAAGAAAGCTGCACATTTCCCTGCGCCACAATTTCATGCACATCGGCAGTTGAATTCCCTGTCGTAGAATTTTTTGAAAATCTGACGTAGGCCGCAAACGCAATCATTAAAGCATTATCTGTTGAGAGTTCGTGTGTTGGTATTAAAAGCTGGGTTGATGCACCAGATGCGGTTTGTTCATCAGTAAGATTTTGAAAAGCTTTTCGAATCGCTTTGTTAGCAGTTACACCACCCGCCAAAATAAGTGTCTTTGACTTGTACTCTGCAATAGCTTTTTTGGTTTTCACTACGAGTGTCTCAATAACGGCATCTTCAAAAGCCAACGCAAGTGACTTCTTTGTTTCGACTGGCAATTCAATTCCGCCGTCTACATGTGCATCCTGCAATGCTTTGAGCTCACGGATTTTATAGAGCACAGAAGTTTTGAGACCAGAGAATGAAAAATCATAATCCGCAGAATGAATCATCGGCCGTGGGAAGTTGAAATTCTGTACTGGCTTTTTCTCGGATTTTTTCTCCGCATCGTTTTGAATATCAGATTGGGCCTCACGGGCTTCATGTGCCAAAGCGCTGATCTGCGGTCCGCCTGGATATGGCAACCCCATCATACGAGCCACTTTGTCGAAGGCCTCACCCACCGCATCGTCGCGAGTCTGACCAATGATTTTGTACGAAAGCCAATCTGGGACCAATACAAGCTCAGTGTGACCACCAGAAATAAGGAGTGCCAACGCCGGAAATTCGACAGGCTTTTTAGTATCCAAAAGAACCGACGATATATGCCCTTCCATATGGTTAATTGGCATAACTGGAATACCCCACACTTCACTCAGTACTTTTCCGGCATTAATTCCAACCCAAAGCGCAGGCTCGAGTCCAGGACCAAATGTCACAGCAATAAGGTCAATCGCCGGCTTTCCCGACGATTCAAAAAGTTCAATCAAAGCAGTACAAAGTTCTGGTTCACGAGACAAATCGGCGGTGATTTTTTCTTTTTGGGATTCAGTGAGGCTGTTTTTTTGTTCGACGAAAAGCCCCGCTTCCTGCAATGCAGTTTCGATAAGCCTTCCAAGATTTTTGGAGTGTTCACGTTTGGCGATATTCGGGAAAACTCCACCGTACTGTTCGTGCGTTTTTATCTGCGACAATACAAGATTTGAAAGCACGGTAAAGGCGGGCTTTTCCAAACCCCCTGTCGCTTCGACAATACTTACCGCCGTTTCGTCACAGCTTGTTTCTATTGATAGGATTTTCATATTGTTTGTACTGCCAACGGTGGCGTTTTTCGGCACACTCAACCGATCAAAAACATGTGCGGGATACCGGAATCGGACCGGTGTCTGATGCTTGGGAAGCATCCATTCTGCCACTAAACCAATCCCGCAAACGAAGATACACGACACCTCGTGCCCGATTACTCTACCCCAAAGACAGAGAGAAATCGAGACCAGGTTTTTTGGAGGAACGTGGGTTCTGGCGGAGGTGGCGGGGGTGGTGCTTCTTTGTCATTTCGAACAATCACCACCATTGTTTCGCCATTTTTTGCCACACCAAACTTGTCGCGAATTTCTTGATCGCGTCCGTAATCGCTTTTCAAATACGACACGTCTTTTGCCAATTCCTTTTTACGAATATCAAGCTCAGCAAGTTCAGCTTCGGCATGCTGGAGATTTCTTTTACTTTCGAAACTTTTTTGAAAAATACTCCAGGTTGGACGAATCATAAGACCCAAAAGCACCACTAAAGCGAAAATTGTGACTTTTGAGTAGAGTCGCTTGCGGTTTTTTTGACGTTTTTTCAAATATTCCATATGACTTTTGCAGTGCTTATTATACAGTGAAATTATGCTATGATATGCGGAATATGTTGTGGGACAAACGAAATCATAAAATCATTAAGATAGTCTGGGGTGTGTTGGCGGTACTTATTGCCGTTAGCATGGTTCTCTTGTACGCTCCGATTTTCCGTCAGTAATACTGGAAAAATCTTTCGATCTCTTTTTTTGACTTTTTTATGAAAAGTGATATTTTGATGCAAGAACAATCCTAATCAACGATTTAGGTCGATTCTTTCAGGGAGACACAGAATGGAAAAGCGCCATCAGTTTGGATTTTTGACCGCGACTGAGATTTTTGTCGTTATCGCTATCGTGGCGATATTAGTTGGTATCATCATCCCCAACTTCGAAAAACAAAAGTTCACTGGGTTCTTTGTGCCGGTTCAAAACATCCGACATGAAGTAATCCAAAAGGGTCTCGACATTGGTGACCTCCTGCAGGTCGAACCAAGGGAAGCCGTCGGCATGGAAGGCAAAATCAAGTTTGGTACCTACAAAATCACAGGCGGCGACAAAACGCTCGGTCTAATCCAGGCCAGAAAACTTCTGTACGATGGTGGCCTTGGAGACGAGTTCTCTATTCCTGTTTCTGACCTGACAAGTCTGGCTGACATGTATATTTACACGGTTTTCGACGAAGGTACGGCTCGACAACGAGAAGTTCTTCTCAAGTTCGCTGGACCCGAACCGGCACCACCAGCACCACCACCAGCAAGCCTCTCAACGGAAACACCACTTCCCGCACCAGACAAATAAACAGTTCAGTTTTCGTGCGACACGCGCTTTGCCACCCGGCAGGCGCGTTTTTTATTCACTTTTTATGTATGTTTGAATACTTTGACTTTACCCGCAATAGTGTTATTATACTTTCAGATTTCAAAAACGAAACGCTCTTTAAAGGAACAGGAATAGGCAATTTGATATGCGCAATCACAACGGACACGTCTTTTCGATGCCGTGGATGATCACCCTTTGTGTAATCATCGGCGTCATCATCTGTGTCATATTGAACAAACTGTCACCCACCTCAAACCACGTAAAGGAGGTCACCCAAACAGAAACGCGTCCATTGTACAGATAGGGGGAAATTGGTCGAAGAACAGTCGACCAACACACAAAAAGAAGACAGGAGAAGGGGCATGTCCAGGACGGGCATTGCAAAACAAACGCCGATAGAAATTCCAAAGATCCGCAACTGGCTCATGCCAATTGCCCTCTTTGGAGTCCTGACAGCGATCGTCGTGAGCGGCATTTGGTGCGCGTACAAAATGGAATCACAACCATTGAGCACAACAATTCCGATCACCCACCCAACCAAACCCTGAGGCCGTTTTCTGTTCAGCGGCTCACAGACATAAGCGCTCACCTCGGTGGGCGTTTTTTATTATTTAAAAAATACTTTTAATAAACTCACAGACTATTCCGACTGCACCATTTTCAAAAACACGTCATGAGGAATGTCGACGGTTCCTTCAGCTTTCATGCGTTTCTTTCCCTCTTTTTGTTTTTCCCAGAGTTTCATTTTTCGAGTTCGGTCACCGCCGTACATATGTTGGGTGACGTTTTTCTTCATAGCAGGAATGGTTCGAGACGCGATAATTCTGCCGAGCGCTTTGGCTTGGATTTTGGCTGCAAACATTTGCTGTGGAATAAGTTTGTAGAGTTTCTCCACAATTTCTTTAGATTCCCTTTCAACCGTATGAGTCGAAACGATTCGTGCAAAAGCCGGCACATCTTCTTCTGCAACCAATACTTCGATTTTGGAAACCTCCGCTGGACGCATACCAATTCCTTCATATGAAAGCGACGCGTAGCCCGAAGAAATACTTTTTACTTTATTGAAAAAATTGCGCATGAGTTCGCGAAGTGGCATTTCGGCGGTAAGCGAGGTTCGACTGTCTCCGAAAGTTTCAGTTTCCCCAACTACTCCCTCGTGCTCAAAAATAAGTTGGATCATTGGACCAACGTAGTCTGGCGGCACGATAACCGTGACCTTCGCCCACGGTTCGCGGACCTGAGTGATTTCGTGTTCGTCCGGGAAAAATGACGGGGAAAAAATAGTCATAGTTTTGCCGTTCTTGGTATCAATTTCATAATTAATACTTGGTGTTGTTACCACAAGTTCGAGGTTGGACTCGCGTCGCAAACG
>JAHFLV010000027.1:0-774 GCA_023264565.1 Candidatus Zambryskiibacteriota bacterium | reverse complement strand
TTAAGACGGCCGAGCGCCTGCTTTAAAAGAGGAAAATCATCCTGGCTTTCTGTGTAGACCGAAGACCACACCACTGGGCGCGGGTTGAAATATCCTGGCAACGGCGGCGCGGTGTCTTTCGCAAGAGAAATCGTGTCTCCAACCGAAGCCACACCGGGCTCTTTGATACCTGTCACAATGTAGCCAATTTCACCAGCATTAAGCGAATCAGTTGGCGTCTCTTCTGGGGTAAAAATACCAACTTCGATAGGATTCAAGGTTTTTTCAGAAACACAAAACTTAAGCGGTATATTTTTTGAAACCGAACCAGACATAACTCGAATGTACACAATAACACCAGTATGAGTTGAATATTGAAAATCAAACACAAGGGCCTGCAAAGCGGCGCCCGGTACAGTTTTTACTTGCGGGGGTGGAACTCGTTTTACGACAGCCTCAAGAAGCCCAGCCACACCATCCCCCGTTCTACCAGACACTTCAACAATATCTTCTTCCAAACAATCCAAAAGGCGAATCATTTCATGCTTCACTTCGGTCACTCGTGCGAGCGGTGAATCGATTTTTGAAACAACAGGAATAATAGTCAGACCTTGTTCGCGGGCCATGTTGAGTGTCGTCAACGTTTGAGCCTGCACACCCTGAGTCGCATCAACCAAAAGAATCGTACCCTCAACCGCTTTGAGCGCGCGCGAAACTTCGTATGAAAAATCGATATGTCCCGGAGTGTCGATTAGGTTCAAAATAAAATCCTGCCCGGCTGCATTTTTGTACTTC
>JAHFLV010000006.1 GCA_023264565.1 Candidatus Zambryskiibacteriota bacterium | reverse complement strand
ATCAGCGAGCAAAATATGATGTTCTGGATTGAAAATATCCTTTTCGACGGTTTCACCGGCAGCATTTTCGGTAGTCATGCTCTGTGTTTCGTCTTCAGGATCAAAAACCACGGTTGATTCATCAACAACAACCTTTACCTGTGAAAATTCTGTTTTTCCGGAGTTGATATCGAATTTAGCATGAACAATCTGACCCTTCTGGCCATATTCTTTTTTATATGCGGTCGCGAGAGCCATTTCGATAGCTTCGACGACTTTTTCGCGGGCGATGCCGCGTTCCTGTTCGAGCTGCTCGAGTACAGAGTTGATTATTTTAAGGTCTAACATGGTTTTGCTCTTAATTTTTGGTAAAAAAATAGCCCGCCCAAGGGCGAACTTACTACTTTCCAATTATAGATGA
This sequence comes from Candidatus Zambryskiibacteriota bacterium, assembly GCA_023264565.1. Taxonomy (GTDB): domain Bacteria; phylum Patescibacteriota; class Minisyncoccia; order Phycocordibacterales; family DATGWK01; genus JAHFLV01. The sequence goes on along the minus strand of JAHFLV010000006.1, from coordinate 37,317 downwards.
TTATCCGGACTTTGTCCAATGGGTATAAAACTGTATGTGCGCACGATCCTATCCACATAATATAGAAGAAAATAATTTTTAAAGAAATGTTGTGTGTTAAACTTTTATGAGTTAAAAGACAAAGTGTCTTTTCTGTATATTCTATTAACAAACACCTTTAATTTTTAAATTTTTTTAAATGAAAGCACTTTTTGGATCTTTCGGAGGTAAAAAAACAGTAGTAGCGTTTGTATTCTCTCTTTCTTTAGTTGGTGTGAGTCTGCTTTTCTCTCACGCTTCTGAAAAGGTGTTTGGTGCAACTGGTTCTACCGGAGGTATTTCCCCTGTCGGTGGTGTCACAATAGGTGGGGTTGTTGGAGATCTTTCAGGTGGTGGTTCAGCAACCGAACTCTGCGGTTTTGCTTGGGGTGCAACAAACGAGCTTCCAACACCAAAAATGGGTGCAGGCTGGGTTAGTTTCAATAGTAAAGACTGCGACACTGATGGAAGCGGCAGTATTTCTTCTGCAGAAGCCGCGGCTCGACCAGGATGTCCTGTTGGATTCACTGGTACATATGGTGTAAATATCTCTGCTCGAAACGATCTCACTGGATACGCCTGGAGTGGTAATTTGGGTTGGATTAAGTTCGGTAGTTTGACCGGTATGCCAAGTACTTCTGGAAACAGCAGTTCAAATGCAAGAATACAGAGTAATGGAAGTCTGCAGGGTTGGGCACGAGCATGTTCTGGTACTGTAAATAACGATTGTTCGTCTATGACTGCTCGAAGCGATGGTTGGGACGGCTGGATTAGTTTGGTTGGTAATGGTGTTGCTGTAGGAAGCTCATATGGAGTGAAGGCTTCAAATGCCGGTGGGGTTAAAAATCTTTCTGGGTACTCATGGGGCGGACCGGTTATTGGTTGGCTTAAGTGGGATCAAGCGTCAGGAAACGGTGTTCGAACTTGCAATGCTCAAAACCTCATTACTACTTTGACCGCAAATCCTACTCATGGACGAGCTACTCTTACTCCAACTTTGGCGGTTTCATACCAGTTGAGCTTTGAAGCGCAGCGTCAGCTTGCGCAGCCTGCCCCAACTCCTTCATATAGATTTAAATGTGATTACAGCGGTACATGGTCAGCTCCTCAATCAAGCAATACATACACTGGTTGTTCATACTCCCAAGAAAATACTTATTTCCACCCACAAGCAGAAGTAACCTACGGAACCCTCTCTTCTATTGGCTCGGCAGAAGTCTTTGTTGATCCTGCTCCGGTTCCGCCACCAACAACCGACCTCGGTGCCTCATGTTCAGTTACTCCAAACCCTGTCTATATCAATCAGCCAGCAACTTGGAAAGTAACTATTAGTCCGTCGGGTACTCCTCCATATGTCTATACGTATATATTCGATGGCGACACCACTCATCCTGTGGTTGTAAACTCAAGCGCTTCACAGACTACCGTCGACAAGACATACAGTATTCTTGGACCAAAACATGTCGATGTGACTGTGTTAGACAGTGTTTCTGGTGGTGCGTCTGGTAGTTGTGATGCAGATACAAGAGTTATTGTTCGCCCTAATATCATAGAAATTTAATATGAATGAACAACATCATCACCGAATAATGATTGTCGTCGCCATTTTGGTGGGCGTCATCATAGTTATTCTCGGACTCGTTGCGATTAGAGGACATCGATCAAAAGCGCCGGACTCTCCGCCGCAAAATACTCCAGCTGTGACTCGTGCAGATATGGTGCGGGACACTACAGCCCCAAGAAGTTCGTCGATTAATGATCCGGGAGTTGTCGAACTCAATCAAATGACGACAGCGTCAGATACGAGTAGGGGAAATGGCAATCGCGACGAATATATCAGGATGACAACAGGAAGTTAAAAATATTTAAAAGCATTATAAAAGAAAATTATGAAGAACAATCAAATTTTGAATACAGTAAAAATAGTCCTTCTTGCGGTCGTCTTGGCTGCTGGAATGCAGTATGTATCTGCGCAAACAGCGCCATCATGGCAGGCTCCGGTAAGTTCACCACCAGCGGGAAACACATACGCTCCGTTGAACGTTTCTTCTTCTGGTCAGGTTAAAGACGGTGGTTTGACCCTTGGCTACACTCTTTCTGATGGTAATACAGGTCTTATTGTTCAGAACGGTACTGCAATTTTTGGAAATTTGCGCCTTACTCGAACCGGCACAGGCGGTGCGAGTGATGCGAACTACATCCAGAGTGGTGCGGCACGAACTGCGGGTAGTTGGGCTCCTTTGTACATCGGTCCATACAGCAACAATAGTTCGACTGCGAAAATTGGTATCGGTGCTTCAACCGGTAACGCTCTCGATGTCTATGGAAACGTAAACCTTCCTACCGGAAGCTGTTATAAGATCAACGGTGTTTGTCTTACAACAGGTGGAGGCACCGGTGGTGTTGCTGGTTCTGGAACCGCAAACTACATTCCAAAATGGACCAATTCTACGACTCTTGGTAATAGTATGATCGTCGATAACGGCACAAGCGTTGGTGTTGGTACAGCAAGTCCAGACGCGGGTGCAAAATTGCATGTTGCGGGTACTATAAAGATCAATGGTTCAGGCCAGGCTCCTGGTGCTGGTAAGGTCTTTACTTCTGACGCTGCAGGTTTTGGTACATGGCAAGCTCCACAAAAGATTCGTTTCGACAAATGGGTTGAGGCGACTTACAACATCAACGTGTACAGTGGCATGATGTATTGTGAATCAGGATGGATTCAGGTTGGTGTTAATGCCGCTAGCGCGACAAACAATAAGATCCGATGTGCTCGAGTCGATCCTACTTTCTCAAATCCTGCGATCGCATGTCCTATGATCGGTGGTTCTAATCGATGTTCAATCACTGCTGATTCTGGCGATCCATACGGCGCATAATTTTCAGCTCGTTTCGTCGAAAATCTCCTCAACAGTATTTTTCAAAAAACTCATCCACGCTCTCTAGCTCGGATGAGTTTTTTGTTTGGTATACTTTAATCAAATATGCACATTGAAGAAAAGCAATTAAAAGATTTTATCGTCGACTCAGGTCTTGTTGCAAAGAGCGCTATCTCTGCTGCAGAAAAAAAGGCCAAAGAAACCGAACAGAATATTGGTGACGTGCTCGTTTCCGATGGCGCGATCAACGAAAATGATTTGCGCCGTATCCAGGCAAGTATTCTCGGTATCCCGTTCGTCGATCTCAAGGGCGAACATATGGATTTTGATGTGCTCTCACTCATTCCAGAACCAATCGCTCGCAACCACAACATCATTGCGTTCAGAAAGGGAAAGGATTCTCTCGAAGTTGCCATGCTCAACACCGACGACCTTTCGGCGATTGATTTCATAAAGAAAAAAGTTGGCTTGAAAATCATGCCGCGTTTGACCGATACCGATTCTATTAAAAGCGGTTTGCTTCAGTATCAAAAAAGTTTGAAAGCCGAATTCGGTGATTTGATTCAAAAAGATATTGGCACGATCAAAACTATTGCTGGTGAAGATCAGGATGAAGCTTCAGAGGGAGATTTGAAAAAGTTGGCTGAAGATTTGCCCGTGGTGCGAATCGTCGAAACGCTTTTAAAGCATGCGATTATTCAGGGTGCATCTGACATTCACATCGAGCCGCTCGAAGAACAGTTGCTCGTACGCTACCGAATCGACGGTTTGCTCCGTGATGCCATGGTACTTCCAAAAAATTCCGCTTCGAGTATCGTGGCGCGTATCAAAGTCCTTTCAAATTTAAAGCTTGACGAAAAACGTTTGCCACAAGACGGTCGATTCAAGATCGACTTGAACGGCGAGAAAATTTCTTTCCGAGTTTCAACATTGCCAACGTATTTTGGTGAAAAAACTGTTATGCGCGTACTCCGAGCGAGCGCTGCCGGCTTCACTTTGGAAGCCTCTGGTTTTCATGGAGAAGCACTCGAGCGAATTCATAAAGCCATGAACCTCACGACCGGTATGATTCTTACTACTGGTCCGACAGGCTCCGGAAAAACAACAACGCTCTACACAATGCTCGATATTTTGAATACTGCCGACGTAAACATTTCTACGATTGAAGATCCGATCGAATACCAAATGAATCGTATAAATCAGACTCAGGTGAAGTCTGAAATTGGTTTAACTTTCGGTACTGGTTTGCGAACGCTCGTTCGACAAGACCCAGACATCATCATGGTTGGAGAAATTCGAGACACAGAAACCGCGTCGCTGGCGATTAACGCGTCTTTGACGGGCCATTTGGTGCTTTCAACACTTCACACCAACTCTGCGGCTGGTGCCATTCCACGACTCATTGATATGCATGCAGAGGCATTTTTGATTGTGTCGACTGTGAACGTGGTGATCGGTCAGCGTTTGGTTCGAAAACTCACTGAGAAAAAAGAGAAATATTTTATGACTGCCGCGGAAATCAAAACTCTTTCTGAGTCTGTAGATTTGGAACGAGTTTTGAAGGCTCTGAAAGACGAAAAGATTGTCGACGCAAAAGCAACCTGGGAAAAAATCCCAATGTATCGACCAAAGACTGGTGTGAATGTTAGTGAAGCCTTTGCTGGTCGAGTTGGTATATATGAGGTTTTGAAAATGTCTGCAGCTATCAAGGAACTTGTGATGCAGGGTAAAACTGACAAAGAACTCGAAGCTCAGGCCAAAAAAGAAGGCATGCTTACGATGATCGAAGACGGAGTCTTTAAGGCCGCTCAAGGTTTGACGACAATCGAAGAAATTTTGCGAGTTGTGTCGGAATAATAAAAAGATATACAATGTCGAAATTTAAATTCAAAGCAATCCGCACTGGCGGCGAGAAATATGATGGGGAATTAGAAGCGGCAGATAAATTTGCTCTCTACGAAGCTATCCGAAAAGAGGGTGGAACTGTAGTTCATGTTGAGATGGTTAGGGGAAGTGATAAGAAATCCTTTCTTGATTCCATGAAAAACATGTCGGCGTTTTCTGGTGTGAAAATGTCTGACAAGGTTCAGTTTGCCAAAAATCTTGGAGTGATGATCGACGCTGGTTTGCCAATGACTCGAGCGATTGCGGTTATGGAAAAGCAAACTCGAAGCGCTCCATTTAAAAAAGTTCTGGGTGACCTCAATGCCCGGGTGGCTCGCGGTGAAACTCTTTCCACCGCCATGGAAAACCATCCAAAGGTTTTTTCAAAACTATTCATTTCTATGGCAAAAGCCGGTGAAGAATCTGGAAGTCTCACTGGTGCGCTCAAGGCCGTTGGAAATCAGCTCGAAAAAGCTCAGCAACTTTCTAAAAAGGTTCGCGGCGCTATGATTTATCCGGCAATCATTATCTGTATCATGATTGCTATTACTTTTTTGATGCTTATTTTTGTGGTGCCGACTCTTTCTGGTGTGTTTAAAGAACTCAACGTACAGTTACCACTTATGACCCGAATTATCATTGGTTTTTCTGATTTTCTTAAAAATAATATCTTGATCACGCTCGGTGCGGTGATCGCGATTGTTGCTGGGTTCATGTATTGGAAAAAAACCAAATCTGGCGGACGCACCATCGACACGATTATTTTGCGTATCCCGATTATTAGTACGATCGTTAAAGAAACCAATTCTGCCCGTACGGCTCGAACTCTTACGTCGCTTCTCAAAGCCGGCGTCGATATTTTGGTTGCCATGAAGATCGCCGGTGATGTCGTGCAAAATTCGTACTATAAAGAAGTTCTCAAACGTGCAGAGATTGCGGTAGAGAAGGGAAAGCCTGTTTCAACGGTTTTTGAAGAAGAGGAAAAACTGTATCCGGCGTTTGTCGGCGAAATGGCAAGTATCGGTGAAGAAACCGGTCGTCTTTCCGAAATGTTTGAAAACGTGGCTATTTATTATGAAAATGAAGTTGACCAGAAAACCAAAGATCTTTCGACGATCATCGAACCGTTTTTGATGGTCTTCATCGGTATCGCGGTCGGTTTCTTTGCGCTCGCAATGCTTTCTCCAATGTATGCGCTTGTCGATGTTATATAAAAAAACACAAAAAAATCGCACTGGCGGTTTCAGTTTGGTCGAGATGCTTATTGGCGCCGCGATTTTTCTCGTGATTTCGGTGGGCATTTATAATGCGTTCACTTCAGTTTTGAAAGTGATTGCGGTTTCTCGAACAAAAATCGTTGCTATGGATTTGGCGAATGAGCGCTTTGAGCTCATTAGAAATCTGGCTTTTGAAGATGTTGGTATCAGTGGCAGTATTCCAGACGGTGTGCTTTTACACGCGGAAACATTTGTCCGTAGTGGGTACACGTTTCAGGCAACCACCACCATTCGAAACGTCGACGATCCGTTTGACGGCACCATTGGCGGCAGCCCGAATGATCTTTCTCCTGCGGACTATAGGCTCGTTGAAATTGAGATTGGTTGTGCGACATGCAAAAATTTCCCACCGATTTTTGTGAATACTCACGTGGCTCCAAAAGCACTTGAAACAACCTCAACAAACGGTGCGCTTTTCGTGAGAGTCTTTGATGCAAACGGCCAACCAGTGCCAGATGCGAGCGTGCATATTGTAAATAGCCAACCTGCGACGCCGATTGTAATTGACGATGTGACGAACAATAGTGGTATGTTGCAGGTTGTTGATGCGCCACCGGGTGTAAATGCCTATCAAATTACGGTAACAAAGGGAGGATACACCACTGACCGAACCTACACGCCTGGTGCTGTAGGAAATCCAAACCCAACTAAACCCCACGCAACAGTGACAGCACAGCATGTTACGCAGATTAGTTTTGTGATCGATGAAGTGAGTACGATGAATATTCAAAGCTCAACATTGGCCTGTGCCCCTGTTCCTTCTTTTCATTTTGATCTTATGGGCACAAAGCTCATTGGTACGAGTCCAAACGTTTTGAAATACAGCCAGAGTCTTGTGACTGACAGTTCTGGTGCTAGGAATCTTACTAATATGGAATGGGACACATATCCGATTACTGCAACTGACGCCGTGTACGATCTCATTGGAACAAATCCACTTTTCCCAGTCTCTTTGGCTCAAGATAGCGTTGCGAACGTGAAACTTATCATTGCGCCAAAAAATCCTTCGACATTACTCGTGATCGTAAAAGACACGTCGACTGGTTTGCCGCTTTCAAACACCACGGTGCGGCTCCAGGGTGGAAGTTACGACCAAACCTTGCTTACGGAGCGTGGATTTATTACTCAAACAGATTGGTCACATGGTGCTGGGCAGGCGACTTCAAGTGACCTGGCTCAATATTTTTCATCGAGCAACGTAAATGTCACGAGTCCAGCGGGTGAAGCGAAACTCACTGGTTCCTTTGGGGTGTATGATTCAAGCGGTGTATTAACCTCTTCAACATTCAATACGGGTTCCGCAAGTAACTTCTATCAATTGTCATGGCTGCCGGCGAGTCAGCCTGCTGCAACTGGAGCAAATAGTGTAAAAATGCAGATTGCCACAAACAATGATACGACTACTTGGAATTTTAAGGGTCCAGACGGTACTGACACTACCTATTACACCTCGGGTGTTTCGACAATAAATGCCGTTCATAATAATGATCAGTATTTAAGATATAAACTCTTTTTGAATACAGCGAGCACGACATATACACCAAACGTTTCCGATGTTTCTTTCACTTTTGCTTCCCAGTGTGTACCGCCTGGTCAAACTGCTTTCACCGGTGTCCCAAACGGTTCATACACACTAACAATTTCTCATACAAATTATGATACTCAGATTATTCCGATCACTATAAATAGTTCTTGGAAGCAACAAGAAGTGTCGCTTTTGCCGAGTTAAAAAGAATAAAATCTGTATGAATTTTTTCACACGCATAAAAAAACGACACACTCCAGGTAAATCACGCACTTCGCGCGGTATGACTCTTGCTGAAATTTTGGTGGCACTCGGTATCTTTTCCGCCATCGTGCTTTTGACGACTTTCTTTGAACGAGACGTCTTTTCACTCAACCAATATATCCAGGAAGATCTCGATGCGCAGATTGAAGGAAGGAGAGCTGTGACAAGTATGGTGGGGGAAATGCGTGAAATGTCGCCATCGAGCCTCGGTGCATATCCGATCGCAGCCGCAGCAACATCTACGATTACTTTTTATTCCGATATTGATGCTGATTCTGTGAAAGAGCAAATTCGATATTACATTCAAAGCAATAAACTTTTTAAAAGCGTCATCAATCCAACTGGTAATCCGCTCGTATATAATTCTGGTTCTGCGGTTGTTACTACGGTTTCAACTGGGGTTTTGAATAGCACAAGTACACCACTATTTCAGTATTACGATGGAACATACACAGGTACAACATCACCACTCACAATTCCTGTAGATGTTTCGGCTATAAAACTTGTTAAGATTAATATGATCCTTGAACGTAAGTCTTCAAAATCGACGCAGCCGCTTACGTTCACTTCGCAGGTTACGATTCGAAATCTAAAAGATAATCTTTAAATGAATTTCACACAGCTACATTCTCGGTTTTCGAAAAAAGGATTCATGGTTGTGCATGCCTTGGTGTTTGCGGGTATTGCGGCAGTTATTGTCAGTGCGTTGGTGCTTTGGGCGGGGACAAACATAAAAGCTTCTCGTTCGTCAGTTTTGAAAGAGAAGGCTATTGAGATTGCAGAAGCCGGTATTGATTATTACCGTTGGCATTTGGCGCATGCTTCAACGGATTTCACGGACGGTACGGGTACTGCTGGTCCATATTCCCATGATTTTTTTGACAAAGACGGCGCGAAAATTGGCACATATACGCTAGAAATTACACCACCAATACCCGGCTCAACGCTTGTGACTATTAAATCAACAGGAAGAGTTGCTGAAAGTACCACCATAAAAAGATCAATAAAGACCACGCTAGCGATTCCTTCGATGGCAAAATTTGCTTTTGTTTCAAATAACGATATGCGTTTTGGTGTTGGTACCGAAGTCTTCGGCCCGATTCATTCAAATGGCGGTATTCGTTTCGATGGCTTGGCCCATAATATTGTGAGCAGTGCGCGCGCAAGCTATGACGATCCCGATCATGACGATTCTGGTAGTGAGAAGCTCGAATTTGGTGTCCATACGCACGTTAATGCACCGCCAGGTAGTGGAACAACTGACACCTATCGTCCACTCGAGGTGCCTCCAGCAGCCATGCAGGTTCGCACAGATGTTTTTGAATCAGGCAGACAGGTTTCGGTGCCAAGTGTCGATTTTGTGGGTCTCACTAATGATCTGGCTCAGATTAAAGCCGCCGCGCAAACGTCATCAGGCAAATATTTCGCTGCTTCTGGTGCCCTTGGCTACAAGGTTGTTTTCAATGCCCAAAGCGCAACCGACACCTATTCTGTATATAAAGTAAACACCCTTCGTGCAGCACCAAGTGGTTGTGTGAATCCAACCCCAGCGCAGCCAGGATGGGCGACATGGAGCATTGGTACCGGTGGCGGGGCATTAACCGCAGTTACAGGCTCTCCTTTTACCATTCCAGCCAATGGTCTCATTTTCTTCGAAGACAACGTGTGGGTTGAGGGGTCAATCAGCAACACCCGTGTTACGGTGGCTTCAGGAAAATTCCCAGACAATGCATCGACTCGCACAAACATCACAGTAAATAACGATTTAATGTACTCGACTCATGATGGTCATGACGTTATTTCGCTGATCGCTCAAAATAACATCAATGTGGGGCTATATAGCGCTGATGCTCTTGATATCGAGGCTGCGCTTATGGCCCAAAACGGCCGAGTCGGAAGGTATTACTACAATACAAGCTGCGGCGCCGATTTTCACAAGTCTCAGATCACGCTGTATGGAATGATCGCCACAAATCAGCGATATGGCTTCTCGTGGACTGGAAATGATTATGACTGTGGTGGCTCTATAGGCAACATCGGTAGCGGTTACTGTACTCGAAACATCACGTATGATGCCAATCTGCTCTATGGCCCACCGCCAAGCTTTCCGCTGACATCGGACCAGTACTCGACTATTTCTTGGGAAGAGGTGCAATAAGAAATGGTGTAATAAAACCGCTCAAAATTTGTATGTTAAAATAGGCCTTATGAAATCTCAGCGTCTGATTGTTGCAAACTGGAAGATGAATCCTGAAACCCCCGAAGCCGCTCGAGAAATTTTTCTCGCTACTCGTCGCGTAGGGGACAAGCTCAAAAGAACCGAAACGATTATGTGTCCGCCCGCAATTTATTTTGCAGGCTTGGCAAAACTCGCTTCTAAAAAAGTACACATCGGTGCCCAAAATCTTTTCTGGGAAAATAGCGGCTCATATACCGGTGAAATTAGTTCCACCATGGTTAAGTCTTCAGGTGGATCCCACGTCATTGTCGGCCACTCGGAACGCCGCGAACTCGGTGAGACCAACGAAATGATCAACAAAAAAGTCTTGGCGGCTCTCAAACAAGAGCTCACTGTTATTTTGTGTATCGGAGAAAAAGAACGTGATGCCCATGGTGAATATCTTTCTTTTGTAAAACAGCAGCTTGGTTCTGCCCTTTCTGGTATTCAGAAAAAATTTGTAGAAAACTTCATTATTGCCTATGAACCAGTCTGGGCTATCGGCAAAAGTGATCGCGAAGCCATGAAGGGCTCTGACATGTACGAAATGTATATCTATATAAAGAAGGTTTTGACCGAAATGCTTGGTCGGGAATACGCTGAAACTATTCCTGTGTTGTACGGTGGCTCAGTGAGCGCACTCAATGCCGAAGATATTTTAAATAATGGCCATGTGAACGGTTTGTTGGTCGGTCGTCAGTCTCTTGACCCAATCCAATTCAAAGATATTTTGACTATTGCTGATGCGCAGGTGAAAGCTGCTAAATAATTTTTTCCATGAGTCTCAAAAATATTACCGAAGCGAAAGATTTGAAGGGGAAGCGGGTTCTGGTGAGGCTCGATTTGAACGTGCCGATTGTCGATAACAAAGTCGGTGATGATTTTAGAATTTTAGCAGCTATGCCGATGCTTACCAGCCTTCGCGAAGCTGGGGCAAAGATTGTGGCAATTAGTCACATCGAAGGCAAAGGTGGGGAATCCCTCAAGCCCGTCGCAGATTATTTTGCTGAAAAGAACGTGCGAGTCACATTTATTTCAGAATATTTTACGGATGCTGCCCAAACGGCGCTCGACGCCATGAAAGAGGGCGACATGGTTCTTTTTGAAAATCTTCGAATCAACAAAGGTGAAAAGGAAAATGATGAAACTTTTGCGAAGCAACTCGCAGCTATGGGGGATGTCTATGTAAACGAAGCCTTTCCGGTTTCGCACCGTGCCCATGCATCGATAGTCGGTGTACCAAAGTTCCTTCCAAGCTTCGCTGGTCCGACATTTATGCGAGAAGTAGAAAATCTCAGCCAGGCTTTTACTCCGGATCGGCCATTTCTGTTTATCCTCGGCGGTGCCAAGTTTGATACCAAGATGCCTTTAATTCAAAAGTTTTTAAAACTCGCTGACTCTGTGTTTGTTGGTGGTGCCTTGGCCAATAATTTTTTTAAGGAACTTGGTATGGAAATAGGGGAATCACTTGTTTCACCTGGAAATTTTAATTTGCCAGAAATGCTCGAAACCAAAAAAGTATTTGTTCCGAGCGATGCGGTTGTGCAAAGCGCTGAAGGATCAAATGAGCATGTCACAAAATCTATTCAGGAAATTGGTCCAAAAGACAAAATTTGGGATGCTGGCGCAGGCTCTCTTGTGCAGCTTGAAGAGCTTGTCAATAAATCAAAATTTATTCTGTGGAATGGACCGCTTGGAAATTACGAAGAAGGCTTCTCAGAGGGTACTAAAAAATTAGCAGAAATTATTTCAGCCTCTGGAGCCAAGTCGATCGTTGGGGGAGGTGACACTGTCGCTGCTATCCAAACTCTTGGTCTCATGGATAAGTTCACATTTGTTTCAACTGGTGGTGGTGCAATGCTCGATTTTTTGTCAGCAGAAACTTTGCCAGGAATTGATGCTCTGAAAAACAGCAAATAAATGCAAAACCAAACCGACTTCAGCAAACTCAATATTCAAAAAGACAGTTTAGTTTTTGTGGTCACCAAAGAAATTCTCGCAGACGAGACTCGACCAATTACCGTTCTTGATGCGGCGTTGTCTGGTGGTTCTATTCGCGCTGTTTTTACAGAAAAAGATGATCTTCAGTGTTTTTATGTAAATGATGCTCTTGAAGGTGCTACTGATGCGGCTCCTGGTGCAGGTTCAGCAAAAATCAGCGCTCCATTTTTTATTCTTTCAAAGAATGCCGACCACAAAGTAAAACTGAGTTGGGATGTAGAAAAATTGAACATGTCTCTTTTTGTCGACGACTTTGAAATTCAAGTACACACCAAAATTGGGGGAGTGAAAAAGGGACAGGATTAAATTATCGAGCTACGGGGTTCTACATAAGGCTGACTTTATTTTCTCTGCATTTACAGCAAAATCTTTTTTGTCTCCGAGTGCAAGATCAGGATTTGGAAATACCCAAATATGAGCGTGTGGCACTTCATCACCCATAATTCGTGACCAGATGGCATCTGTGCCACTGGTTTTTTGTTGAGCTTTAGCGATCTTTTGAGCAACCTCAAAATACTCTCCAGCATTTGGTACATCCCATACATACCGATAATGAGTTTTTGGAATTATTTGGGCATGTCCAGGTGAGCGTGGATTGATATCAAGAAAAGCGAGGTAGTTTTCGTCCTCGTATATCTTGTGAGCTGGGATTTCGCCCCTGACTATTTTGCAGAAAACACAGTTTTCATTTGTTGTGCTGGTTGTGCCTACTGTGCCCGGATTTTGTGAATTCTTCATGGCTAGATTTTAACATTTTTTATTATCGATTTTTAACCCCGGTTTTGCGCCATCCGCTAGTCCGCAGCGACTGACTAACGATGTATAATTGCCCAATGTCAGTTGTACATTTTCCTCCACTTTTAAAAAAACTTCTCGACAGGCGGGGTCTGACTGACCCAGAAACTGCGGAAAAATTTCTTAATCCCGACTACACCCGGGATATTCATGATCCATATCTGCTCAAAGACATGGAAAAATCGGTTGATCGTGTTGTTCAAGCGTTTCGAAACAATGAACGAATTGTTATTTATAGCGACTATGACGCTGATGGAATCCCGGGTGGTGTGATTTTGCATGATTTTTTCAAGAAAATCGGTTTCGAGAATTTTGAAAACTATATTCCGGATCGTCATGAAGAGGGCTTTGGTGTAAATCTCGGAGCGGTCGAAGATATTGCCAGCCGCGGTGCCACACTCATGATTACGATCGACTGCGGTATTGCTGATGTAGGACCGATCGCACATGCTCGCGAAAAAGGTATCGACACAATTATTACTGACCATCATGAACCAAGCGGGGAATTGCCGCCAGCCTTCGCTATCATCAATCCAAAGCAAAAAGATTGTAGTTATCCATTCAAAGGTCTTTGTGGCTCGGGTGTCATTTTCAAATTCATTCAAGCAATTTTGAATAAAAAAGAAGAGAAAAAACTGCAGGTCAAAAATGCAGCGGGTGAGCTCATCGACATAACCAATCAAAAAATTTCTGTTGGTTGGGAAAAGTGGCTTCTTGATATGGTAGGGCTTGCGACGCTTTCTGACATGGTGCCGTTGGTGGGGGAAAACCGCGTCTTTGCGCTCTATGGTTTGAAGGTTCTTCGCAAATCTCCGCGGCTTGGACTTATGCGACTCCTTCGTGCCGCAAATACGAATCAACGTTTTATGACCGAAGATGACGTGGGCTTTACAATTACCCCACGTATTAATGCTGCATCTCGCATGGGAGTACCGAAAGATGCATTCGACCTTTTGGCGACGACTGATGAAATTCAGGCAGGCACACTCATCACTCATTTAAATAAAATCAACGACGAGCGAAAGGGTCTGGTGGCTTCGATTGTAAAAGATGTGCGTCAGCGCATGGTTGAACGTGAACAAAACAATACGCTCACTCCAGTTATTGTGATGGGGCATTTGCATTGGCGCCCGACGGTTTTGGGCCTCGTTGCGAATAGTTTGAAGGACGATCACGATCGCCCAGTCTTTTTATGGGGCAAAGAAACGGGAAGTGTGATTAAGGGCTCATGCCGATCTGATGGCCGGGTGAGTGTTGTCGAACTTATGGAAGAAAGCCGCGATCTCTTTATTACCTTTGGTGGGCACAAAATGTCTGGTGGCTTTGCGATCGAACAAGAAAAAATTCACACCCTCGAAGAGCAACTTTCAAAGTCATATCAAAAACTTTCAGTTATGACTGATGCAAACGCGCTCGAAGATTTTGAAGATATACTCAGCGTTGATGATATAAATTCAAGCACCTATTCAATTATCGAGAAACTTGGGCCCTATGGCGTTGGTAATCCAAAGCCAGTTTTCCTTTTCAAAAATTTGCGTATAAAAAACGTAAAGCCGTTCGGAAAAACTAAAAATCATATGGAGCTCAGTTTCGAAAACACTGTTGGCGAAGTGTTTAATGCCATTTCTTTTTTCACCAAAGCGAACGATCCGCTCAAAAAATTTAAAGTGGGGGACACGGTGAGTCTTAAGGCCTGCATGGAAAAATCCTACTTTAAACGTTATCCAGAACTTCGACTCAGGATTGTGAGTGTTCTAATATAGGTATACAAATATATGGAAGCAATCATTTTTACAGACGGCGCATCTCGTGGAAACCCAGGCCCTGGTGGCTGGGGTGCCGTTGTTGTGTTCAAGGGTGCCGTTGAGAATAGTGCCAACACCACAGCGAAAGTTTTCGAACTTGGTGGTTTTGAACCAAACACAACCAACAATCGTATGGAACTTCTTTCGGTTATTTCCGCTTTAGTTTTTATTGAGGAAAAATGTAAGCACGATCCTTTCACTGTTTTGATCTACACCGATTCTAAATATGTATTACGCGGATCGACAGAATGGCTCGCTGGTTGGGAGCAAAAAGGCTGGATGACTGCTGGCAAAAAAGAAGTTTCGAATAAAGATTTGTGGGAGCGAATGTCCGCGGCTCTTTCGAGTGTTCGTACCAGTGGCATACAAATACACTGGCATTTGCTTTCAGGACATATTGGTATTACTGGAAACGAGCGTGCCGACAAAATCGCGACCAGTTTCGCGCTTGGCAAACCGAGCGAGCTTTTCAGTGGCAGTCTCACCGAATATAAAGATAAAATCGGTGCTGATATTTTGGATATTTCTCATGATGCAGAAATGAAAAAAGAAAAGTCGAGTTCGAAAAGTCGATCAAATGCCAAAGCTTTTTCATATGTCAGCATGGTTGATGGTGTTGTTGAAACTCATAAAACATGGGCCGAATGCGAGGCTCGGGTAAGGGGTAAAAAAGCGTTTTTCAAAAAAGCTACCAGTCCTGAAGAAGAGCAGGCGATTATTCAGCAATTTAAAACCAAGGGATCGTATTAATATTGTTTTGATTATTTCTTGAAGCGGGTTTTGAGAGCGTTGGTTGGTGAATTTACGGGAATCAATTCTCTATGTGTTGGTGGTTAGTTTTTGCGCTGGAATCGTAACGCATGAAATCTTCAGGGAATATCTCCCACTAATAATTTCTATTAGTGCAATTCTTTTACTTACTGCAGCAATATGTTTGTTCTTAGGTAGGAAATCTGCCGCGATACTTTTACTAGTCATTGCGCTTGCTACTAGTGCTGGATTTCTTCGGGGTTACGTCGCTCTTGTCCTGAATAATCGGAAAACTCCGATTGATCAATATGTTGATACAAAAATTTCGATGGTTGGCGTGATTGGGGAAGAGCAGGAGAAGCGAGATTTTAATACACGGCTTAATGTAATTGTTCAAGAAATACAATCTGGGACCACTGCCAAAACGCAAGAAAAAATTACGCAAACACAGAAAGTTTCTGGAATAAAAGTCCTCGTCACTACCGACAATCCAAAAGATTTTACATATGGCGACGTGGTGCGAGTCACGGGCACGGTGAGTCTGCCAGAAAATTTCTATACAGAAACTGGCAGGGAATTCGACTATGTTGGGTACCTGCGTACAAACCATATCAAGTTTCTTATAAAAAATGCTTCGGTTACGGTGCTTGGCCACGATCCGCCGAGTAGAATTCTTTCTGGCTTATTTTTTGCTAAACGAGCCTTTGTTGGGTCGATTCGAAACATGTTGCCGGAACCAGAAAGTTCGCTTGCGGCCGGCATTCTTATCGATGGTAAGCAGTCGATCAATGGCGAGCTTCAAGAAAAATTTCAGAAAACCGGCATTGTGCACATTGTGGTGCTGTCGGGTTCGAACGTTTCTATTGTTGCTGAGGCACTGAGTAGGGTATTCGCGTTTCTGCCGCGTTTTTTCGGTTTGTTTTCAGCGAGTTTGGGAATTATTGCGTTTACTATGGTTACGGGTGCCACGGCGACTGTTGTTCGTGCTTCGATAATGGCGATCATTGTGATCATCTCGCGATTGTTTATGCGAAGTTATGATCCAGCTCGCGGGCTTTTTATTGCGACATTTCTGATGCTCATTCAAAATCCAGGAATTTTATCGCACAGCCCCTCGTTCCAACTTTCATTTTTGGCGACGTTTGCTGTTATTAAAATTGTGCCGAAATGTGAAAAGTGGGTGAGTAACGTGTGCGATTCTTCGGGTTCGGCGCATAACCTGACAAAATATCTGAAATATCTGTTACCAGAAAAATTTGGCATTCGTGAATTGGTCATTTCAAATATTACTGTGCAGCTTTTTCTATTTCCAATTCTTTCTTGGATGACAGGATTCGTATCTGCTGTCTCTTTGCCGACAAACATTTTGGTGGTGCCACTTGTGTCTGTGACAATGCTTTTGAGTTTTCTAACTGCTGTCGCGGGTTTGGTGTGGCGATTTTTGGCTATGCCTTTTGCGTTCGTTGCGCACCTGTTGCTTTCGTATGAGCTTGCAGTCGTCGACTTTTTCTCGAAATTTTCACTCGCAAGTATTCCTTTTAGCGGATTTTCAACTGTAATTGTGGCCGGTTTCTATGTACTTACAATTATTATTTTTATATGGAGTAATTTGACGAAAAAGACATAAGGTATAGGCTATAGGTAGAAAGTAAAAGGATTGAGGTTAATGCGTTCGTCGGAGTCCCTTCCTAGTTTTTTGCCCAAGCTGTGTAGTTTGGGCTAGCCATGGTGGTAACTGGAGGTTCCTATGAAGAAGCGTATCAGTTTGCAGTCCTTGGCGTCTTTCATGATTGCGGTTTTGGTTACGGCGGTTTTCGGCCGACAGACTTCGGCCCAGATCGTCACCCCGATCAACGGGCCGACGGTCAGCATGAAGTCCACAGCGACGGCGGTTCCGGATTTGCCGGCAATCCCCGGGGTCACGGTCAGTCAGATGCTCGACGCTCGTACAACCGAGGGTCCCTGGATTCACAGCGGCAATTTCCACGGTAACTACGTGGATCACTACTGGTCCGACGGCACCCTGTACGTCTTCGTGAACGGCGAGTTGCTCGAGACGAGCGACCTGTCCAGCTACACCGATACGAACATTTCCTACGTTGGCATGAGCCCCACCACCGGCGAGGTGATGGTCTTCAACTTCGGCATTTCGGGCAACACTGGTCTGACGATCGACAATGCGAACCTGGACGGCACCGACCCCATTCACCTGCTTATCAACGTGGACACAGGGAAGGTGATGGGTACGGAATGCAAGTGCATTCGAACCCACATGTCAGTGGATGTGAGGTCCTGCAGTCCGCGCGACTGTGAAGATCAGAAGAGCTGTAAGCAGAACGAAAACAGCTCGTACTCCGCCACCTGTCAGAACAAGATCGTGCGCGACGCGGGACAGGCGCCACTCGTCGTCATGAAGTGAGTCTCCACTCGTTTTATACACAACAGACCCCGCAGAAATGCGGGGTTTTTCTATGCTTGACATTCGTGATTTAACAGCGTACTTTTTATTACAGAGCGTAGTTATTTGTCAGACTTTTTGGAACACCGCTTCTTTTGAAGGGAGTATCACATGAAGTTCTTCATCGCATTTGTTTTGATGTTCTGTGTGGTCCCAAAGCAGACGGGTGAGTCGCTCGTGGTGGCTCGATTTGAACCCAATCCCGTGGTGATGGCAAATCCAGAGAAATCGGAAAAGACCGATCTGGTTCCCAAGACAGAAGCCTCAAAGGAGCTCTCGAACACTGATATCGCAGATCGCGTTCGGGATAAGCTCCGTTCGGGGATCAAGTTTCTCAAGCTCGAGTCTGTTATCACGTCCGGTTTTCCCGGCTTGAGGGACGGCTGGAGGACTTTCGAGGAGCCCGTGACGATCAAGTCAGTTTGCTACATGGCACCAGGCATGATGCATTCTCGGGTCTACGAAGGCGACAAACTCATCATGGCCATTTCGCTTGTTGGTGGTATGGACGGTGATGTGTCCGAGTATCGTTCTGCGGACAACGGCAAGTTCTATTACTACAAAAGCGACACGTCATTCGGCCCGTATAGCTTCCATGGCAGTTCAGAATTGGACTGCTCGCTCTCGACGCTGACACTGAGTTGGCTCGGAGAGCCTTCAGCAAATGTGCCCGCATACAAGTCGAGCACGGACATGGTGGAAGTGTTCTTAGAGAAGATCACCGGAGGAGTTCGTAACCCCGTCGAGGAGCGGCGTGCAGCTTTGCGCGGTCATGGGTGCTATGTGTTCGATGTCAGTTTTATTCGAGCGGGCGGCGACGCTGTCTCTCAGTATCTCTACATCAACACTGACACCTTTCTTCCCGAACGTTGGGATACAACAATCTCCGGCGATGGTGACCGGACACGGATATACAACATCACCGTGTTTCCCGAGGTGCCGCCCTTCTTCAAGTGGCCGCTCGATCCTATCAACCCCGGCGCCAGTCCACAGAAAACTCTCAACGACTGGTGTGATGAGGTGGGATATGGGCTCATGGGCTGGTTCTGGTGAGCATTTTTCAAATACCCCCAAAACCCCGCGCATTCGCGGGGTTTTTCTTTTGTGAAATTTAGGCAACAAAAAACCGCCCGAGGTTTTCGTGGCGGCTTTTGTTTTTTTAATTTTTTAATCGCTCCTGATTATTTTGTTGCCTCAACAAAATTCTTTTCGATTACTGACCAGTTGAGGTTTTCGAAAAAGGCTTCAACGTATTTTTTCTTGTCAGCAGGCACATAATCGAAGAGGAAAGAGTGTTCCCACATATCGAGACCAAGCACGAGCTGAAGACCGTTCAACTGACCCAAATGTTGCTCATCAACCCAAGCGTGGGTGAGTGTGCCTGTGTGCTGATCGTAGTACAGCATTGCCCAGCCGATGCCGCGGGTAAGGGCGATGGCCTTGAAAGATGCAAGCCAGCCGTCGAATGCGCTCATGCCATTTGTGGCAAAATCTGCAAAATCTTTTTCAATCTGAGCACGAAGTGGGCTGTTGGTGCCGAGCGCCTGCGCGCCACCTTCGAGACTTTTGAAATAATATTCATGATTGCGCATGCCGTTGAATTCAAAAGAAAAACGGCGCTGAAGTTCACCGAGCGCATACGCATTTTTTTCGCTGTCGGTTTTGTACTCGACAATTTTTTCGTTAATTAAATTCGCATTTTTAACATAGCCCGCGTAGAGCTTTACGTGTTCTTCTATAGCCTTTTTTGAGATTCCTTTTAACTCCGGAATACTAAACTTTTGTTCTGTGTATTTATACATAATGCACCGAGTATATCACGCCTGTAAAAAGCAAGAAAAACTGTCATGAAAAAGTTTTTTATTGGCCTGATGACATTGCTTGCCGTAACAAACGGCGCGATTTGGCATGCAGTGTATCTTGAATCAGCTCGGCACGAGCTCACCGTGGCTTTTCTCGATATCGGTCAGGGTGATGCAATTTTTATTGAGGCCCCGAACGGTAATCAGATCCTGGTGGATGGCGGGCCCGATGCCAAAGTGCTCCATGAATTAGGTGCTGTCATGCCGTGGTACGACAAATCCCTCGACATGATCGTTATTACGAATCCCGACAAGGACCACATTGCTGGCTTTATTGATATTTTAAAACGATTCGATGTTGGAAGCGTGTTGGAACCGGGAACACAAAGCAAAACACTGACTCATACAACGCTTCAAGAATTAATTAAAGAAAAAGAAATTCCAAAAACGCTGGCTCGACGTGGTATGAAAATAATTTTGGATGATACACCGGGCAGGGAAGTTATCCTGACTGTTTTATTTCCGGACCGCGATGTGTCTATGGAAACTACGAACGATGGTTCGATCGTTGCGCGTCTTACGTATGGTGAAACCGAAGTCATGCTTACGGGCGACGCGCCGATTGGTGTAGAAAATCATCTGCTTAGTATTACTGACAGCAGCACGCCGCAGTTCTTGCGACTCGAAAGTGATATTTTAAAAGCGGGGCATCACGGATCGAAAACTTCGTCGAGCGAAGAGTTTGTAAAAATGGTGAATCCTCAATACGCCGTGATTTCTTGCGGCAAAGAAAATAAATATGGTCATCCAAATGATGAAACATTAGCGACCCTCGCCAAATTTCCTTTGAAACTTTTTCGTACCGATCAGCTTGGCACGATTATTATGAAAAGCGATGGGAAAAAATTTACGCGAGTTGAATGAGAGTGTGCCTTTTAAATAAAAACACCCCACACAGACAATTCTGTTATGGGGCTTAGGACGTGATCGGACGTCGGGTAGGGATGCAGACTGGAAGTTCAGTTAGAAAAAATTGTGATCTGAAGATTGATTGTAGATCGTCGACTAGCCGAACTCTTCTGTCGCATATAGTACAAAGAATAATTGCGACCTCGACTATTTCACCCGTTTCCGCTGGACTTTGACCGATGCCATCCGTCCAGACTGTTCGTCTGTTGATGATTTCGATAAGTTCTCCGCCACACACAGTGTGCACGGGCATTCTTTCGTCATCAATTCCGTGGCATTCGATAATTCCTAGTCCGCCAAAGTATTTGCACCAACTTCCACGTGTGTAATATCTCGCCAATTTTTTCCTCCTTTCTGTTCCACTCTCAATTCTTTTATTGCGGTACTCTGTAATTTTCTCGGTCTATTTTATCAGTTCAAAGACAACAAAAAACTCCCCAGAAGGGAGCTTTCGTGTCGTTGCGCATTTTGAGCCATGTGCTCGATCGGCTGCTGTATTTAAATAACGCCTGCGGTTCGGAGAGCCTTGAGAGAACCTTGCTTGTTGACGGTTCGGATACCTCGAGCTGAAAGAGTAACTCGGACGTGTTTTTTGAGTTCAGGAATGTAGATGCGGCGCTTCTGGAGGTTAGGGTAGCGGCGAGTTTTTCCGGTAGGGTTAAACTGCGTAGCTCGAGTTCGGTTACTGAAGCCACCTCCTACCATTGAACCTTTTTTTGTAACTGGGCAGATTTTTGCCATATGTTTACTCTATTGAGTCGTGACAAGCATGCTATCATAGGTATCAAATTAATCAAGCAGACATTGCATATTTTTATGGACTTTATCTTCGAAATCTTCATTCTTGTCTTCTCTGTCATTATCCATGAAGTGGCCCATGGGTACGCGGCAGACTCGCTCGGTGACCCAACCGCTCGGCTCGAAGGTCGTTTGACCATGAATCCTTTAAAGCATATTGATCCATTCGGTTCGATTATCTTGCCGCTGCTTCTTTTTATCTCGGGTTCGGGTTTTTTGATCGGTTGGGCAAAACCAGTTCCATATAATGTCTACAATCTTCGTAATCAGCGTTGGGGTGAGGCGATCGTGGCTTTTGCTGGCCCGCTTTCTAATATTGTCATCGCAATCGTTTTTGGTGGTCTCATCCGCTTCGGTATTTCAACTGGTTTTATTGAGAATGCGAATATTCTGAAAATTACGAGTTATATCGTCTTGATCAATATCGTTCTTGCGACTTTCAACCTCATCCCAATCCCGCCACTCGATGGTTCAAAAATCTTTTTCTCTATTTTTAACATTGGCTGGAATAAAGGCCGAGTTTTTCTTGAGCGTTATGGAATTTTTATTGTTTTATTCTTTGTTTTCTTTTTCTGGGGTGCCGTTTCACCAATCATCGCCAAGTTTTTTGTTCTATTAACCGGTTTGTATATCTAAGTTGTATATCTGGGGCGGGGGAGTATATTAAAAGAAGAAATAGAAACACTTTGTGTGTTCGTCACCGTTTACAGGAGAAGAGATCAATGAAGACTCAGCCCGTGTCCAATCCGGATAAGCGAATCGGCGGTTGCACCTGCGATCAGTTTTTTTTGAGGTTCAACTGCCTCATGCAAGGGCGGTTAAGGGGAAGATGTCTCCAGACCACAAAGGCTCACGCAGAACGCTGTGAGTCTTGTTCAGATCATTTCCTCGCCGCCAATCTTCGTAGGTGGGGGTATGGTTTTGAAAGCCTGTTCGTGATGACCAGTCCTTCATCCAATCCATCTGGTCTTCGGAGGACTGCCTGAATCAGTGAGTTCTGTTTCCACCATTGGGCCCTGCATGGATGCGGGGCCTTTCTTTTTAGGGGGTGCTGATTTTCTTGCGTATTTTTCGATTATTTAGTAAAGTACTCGTCTAGCTACATGGCAACGATAAATCAATTAGTTAAGCGACGACGAGTCATCAAGGTTCGCAAATCAAAAGCGGCCGCTCTTTCTCGTGGTTTCAATACTTTGAAGAATCGCCCAGCAAGTTTCCCATCACCTTTCAAACGAGGTGTTTGCGTGAAAGTTACGACAAAAACTCCTAGAAAACCTAACTCAGCTATCCGAAAGATCGCCCGAGTTCGCCTTACAAACGGTATGGAAGTCACTGCCTACATCCCAGGTGTTGGTCACAATCTTCAAGAGCACGCAGTCGTTCTTCTCCGAGGAGGTCGTGTCAAAGACGTCGGAGTGCGATACACTATCGTCCGAGGTAAGCTCGACGCATCTGGCGTTGAAAACCGCCGAACCAGCCGATCCGTCTACGGTACTAAGAGACCTAAGGCCTAAACTCAATAAATAATTTAGTCATTCATCATCTTTATGCGAAGAAAAGTTAAGCGAAAATTTAAAACAGATCCAGAATTCAAATACGACTCACTCAAAGTCGCTAAGCTCATTAACTATGTGATGCTTGATGGAAAGAAGAACGCGGCTCGAACCGTTGTCTACGACGCACTCGAACTCATCAAAGAAAAAACCAAGACCGAAAACCCTATCGAAACTCTTGAAGCAGCTTTGAAAAATACTGCTCCTCTTATGGAAGTTCGATCACGACGAGTTGGAGGTGCCAACTACCAGGTTCCTCGAGAAGTGCGCCCAGAGCGCCGACAGTCTCTTTCTATGAAATGGATTGTGTTGGCTGCAAGGTCAAAGAAAGGCCAGCCTATGGCTGAAAAACTCGCTGAAGAAATTATCCTCGCGACAAAGAACGAAGGTGAAGCAGTGAAGAAACGAGAAAACACCCACAAAATGGCAGAAGCTAACAAGGCCTTTGCTCACTTCGCTTGGTAGGTTTTATATAATTGCTAAGTCTTTTGGCAAGAAAACTGCTTTGAAGATGAGTTTCCGGAGGCGCGAAGGCGCCGAGAGTAGCGAAAGTCCAGCAGGACTTATCGCGCTCATCTGAAAAGCGGTTTTCTTAACGAAAAAATTAAAAATCATTTAACTTAACATATGAATCGAGACTATCCGTTGGAGCGAGTTCGTAACTTTGGAATCATTGCGCATATCGACGCTGGTAAGACGACTGTCTCCGAGCGAATTTTGTACTACACCGGTATGTCACACAAAATCGGTGAAGTTCATGACGGTACGACTGTCACTGACTGGATGGAACAAGAGCGAGAACGAGGTATCACCATTACCGCGGCGGCGATTACTTGTTTCTGGAACCCAACCTACATGGGAACCGACACTTCTATCAAACAGCGTTTTAATATTATCGACACCCCAGGCCACATCGACTTTACTGCAGAAGTAAAACGATCTCTCCGAGTACTCGACGGCGCGGTTGTGGTGTTCGACGGTGTTGCTGGTGTTGAACCTCAGTCAGAAACTAACTGGCGCTATGCCGACGAAGGTGCGGTGCCTCGAATCTGCTTTATCAACAAACTCGACCGAATGGGCGCTTCTTTCGAACGATCATACAAATCTATTCTTGATCGACTCAACAAGAACGCGGTTCGAATGCAGATCCCTATGGGTTCTGAAGAAAACTTCTCTGGCGTGATCGACCTTTTGAAAATGAAGGCCTTCTATTTTGAAGGCGAAATGGGAAACAAAATCCGTGAAGAAGAAATTCCTGCGGAATACATGGAAGATGCAAAGAAGTACCGAGCCGAACTTATCGAAAAGATCGTTGAACACGATGATGCATTGATGAGTGCGTACCTCGAAGGAAAGGAACCGTCTCTCGCTGATCTTAAAAAGACTATGCGAAAGGCCGTTTTGGCAGTGAAGCTTATCCCAGTATTCACTGGTTCAGCTTTGAAGAACAAGGGTGTGCAGCTCGTTCTTGACGCCGTTGTTGACTACCTCCCATCTCCACTCGAAGCTCCACCAATCGAAGGAATTGACCCTAAGACGGGGGACAAGATCACCCGAGCTCCTTCAGACGAAGCTCCTTTCTCTGCGCTCGCGTTCAAACTCCAGACCGACCCATTCGTGGGTCAGCTCGTGTTCTTCCGTGTGTACTCAGGAACAATCGAAGCCGGCACATATATTTACAACGCAACAACAGGGGATAAAGAACGACTCGGCCGTATCGTCCGTCTTCAGGCCGACAAACGAGAAGAGGTAAAGAAGGTTTATGCCGGAGAAATTGCTGCTGCTGTCGGTTTGAAAACTGCAAAAACTTCTCATACATTCTGCGACGAAAACAATCCAATCATTCTTGATCCTATTAAGTTCGCTGAACCTGTTGTTTCTCTCCGAATCGAACCAAAGACAAAGGCTGATCAGGAAAAAATGGGTATGGCCCTCAAGAAACTTTCTGATGAAGATCCAACCTTCCGAATCACTTCAAATCCTGAAACTATGGAAACAATTATTTCCGGAATGGGAGAACTCCATCTTGAAATCATGGTTGATCGAATGAAGCGAGAATTCGCTGTCGAAGCAAACGTCGGTAAGCCTCAGGTTGCGTACCGAGAAACTATTACCACCGCTGCAGAAGCAGAACACAAATACATCAAGCAGTCCGGAGGTAAGGGTCAGTACGGTCACGTAAAGCTCACTATCAAACCTCTCGAGAAACTCGAAGAAGGTAAGAAAATTCCTAAGAACGTTAAGCGATACGATCATTTCGAATTCATCGACTCTATCAAGGGAGGTGTTATTCCACAGGAATTTATTCCAGCCGTTGAAAAGGGTGTGAAGGAAGCGATGGACCGAGGTATCGTTGCGGGCTTCAAACTTGTTGATATTTCTTGTGAACTCACATTCGGTTCATACCACGATGTCGACTCATCTGAAATTGCGTACAAGATCGCTGGTTCTCAGGCGTTCCAGGAAGCGGCAAAGCGCGCAAAGCCAGTTATTCTCGAACCTATTATGAAAGTTGAAGTTGTCGTTCCAGAAAAGTTCATGGGAGACGTTACTGGTTCACTTTCATCAAAGCGAGGACAGATTGAAGGAATGGAAGATCGAGGAATGCTCAAGGTTATCCGAGCGATGGTTCCTCTTTCTGAAATGTTCGGTTACACAACCCAGCTCCGATCTATGTCTGAAGGCCGAGGTTCATCTACTATGGAATTCGATCATTACGATATCGTTCCAAAGAACGTCGAAGCCGAAATCGCAGCAGCACGAGCGTAGTCGCGCGATTGCAGATTGTCTCTAGGGCGATCAAATATTTTTAAAGAAAAACAAAAGATCGGTGAAAGCCGGTTTTTTGTTGGGTTTTTGTGTACGACATATTTATTGACCAGTTATTTTTCTTCTGCTACCATTTTCAGTCTGTGTTTTTTGTTCTTTCGTAACGCCTCCTTGTTGGGGGTACATTTATAGGAGTTTGTGATGCGTCAGAAGTTAAGCCCCGTGTTTTTTGCTTGTGTGATTGCGGCCTCGATGGTCTTGTTCCCAGGACAAAAATCCTTGGCCCAGATCATCACCCCACCACCGACAGTTGGGGCGCACTTCGTTTCTGAGTCTGCGCTCTTTGAATATGCTGTTTCGCTCATGGAGCCGACGCTTTATTGCGATGATGACCCGGTGACGTATCCCAAGTTCATGGAATGGCTTTCGTACGCGTTGGTCGATATTCCCTGTAAGGCACCGAAGCACCATCTGAATCCAGACTGTGTCGACGACGTTCGTACGCGGTACGTGGCCGACCTCATTACCTCCCTCAATGCATGGCGCCATAGGCAGTGTGATTGTCGAGAAATCTACGAAGACGATCCTCAGAAATTAGGGGACTGTCTCAGTTCGGCGGATGCTGATCTCGAGTTGTGTGCCAGACGGTGTGTTACCCTGATCGAATGTGAAACATGTGCTTTAAAGCACCCCGCCTCCAGGCGGGTTTTTTATTTGGTTAAGAATGGAGAGTGCGTTTGACACAATGTAGATATAAATACATAATATTTAGAGGTTGTACATATTCAAAATACTCAGAAAGAGAGGAGCGCATATGAAGGTTGTTATAAAAATTCTAACGTGGACAGGTGTTGTCGTTCTGATGACCGCTACCGTCACCTTCTTTCCGGGCTGTATGGCCAAGAACGATCCGACGCTGTTCCTGGCAACCAAGGCTGTCGCTGACCAAAAGACTGCCGAGGTCACGGCAACGCATCAACACATCGATCTGCCCAAGAACTGAGGTTTTTGTATCCGTCCGTTCAAACCCGCCACTTGTTGGCGGGTTTTTTGCTGTATACTATTTTTAGCTTTAGAATAATAAATTTTTTTAATGAATAAAAAATTAGTTTCATTTTTTTCACTCGCTGCCATTGTTTTTGTATGTCTTGTGTTTGCCGGAAACCTTACCGTCCGTCTCACTTCGGGAAATGTTGCTGAGAAAGAAATATACTCAAAAGCAGTGGCCTCTGTTATTCTCTCCACAAATTCATCAGCTACCTCGTTGCTTTCGTTTACTACAGCCACAAAGGCTGATACAACAAAACCCCCTGAGAAGCCATCCTCCACACCACCAACAACCCCAGCCGCACCAGACTGGTGTCAGCCACCCGCACAATATTTTCCAGTGCCAAATTTTCCAGGAGCACCTAACGGTGTTCATGTTCCAGGAATCTGTTTGAAGGAAGGGGATGTGCGACATGGCAAACAAGAGTTTCGTCTTTGTACGATTATTAACCGCACGAGTGTTTGCTACGTCATTAAAATTACTTGTGAAGCATCTGACAAGCCTTGCAAAATAGAGGTCACAACACCGTTTTTTGATATCCCAAGTTCTTACTTGCCGAAGGTTAAATGTGAGTTAAAACCGAGTCTACCGGGCGATCCGTCTGGTCTTTTCCGAGTCGATTGTCATCTCGTAGATCCAACGATTTCTCCTGAAATCGAAAGGTTTTGTTATACTGTTGACCCAAAAACCTTGAAACTTATGCCACAAGAATGTCCTATACCACCTGTTCGTCCAACAATAACCACACCACCCACGAGAGATTTAATTCCTCCGGTTGTCGGTTTCTAATGTTTTGTTTTTTGACCATCAAGGGAATTCCTGGTAGTGTTCTGGGTCGAATCCAAATCGTTCTTTAACACAGCGATCTCTCGAGAGAGACGCGCATTTTGAGGAGTTTGCACATGAGTTTGAAGCTTAATCTTCGTGTTCTTCTTCTGGTTTCGGTCGTCGCAACGTTGTCTCGTTCGGTCTCGGCCCAGGTGGTGTCCATGCCGCCAGATAGGGTGTTGGTGCCGAACAGCGAGCGTTCGTACTTTGTTGCCCAGGCACTAAAGGAGGCCGACCCCACCCAAAGGGTTGGTCTCCTTGTGAAAGCACTTGAAAACGCAGACGATCCCTGCGCGTTCTTGCCCCAGTACCACACGGACTTTTTCTTATGGGTTTTGAGCGCCGACCCTAATTTCATTTGTCCATCAGGAGGGATTCTGGACAGTGACTGTGTGAAGGCTGAGATTATTCAATACTACAAGGACCTCGAAGAGCTTAACCAGAATTGGTACGACGCCTATTGTTATTGTCTGACATATAACCCGATCCCATCGCCCGCACTTGTGAGTTGTCTTCAGGATGTTGAGGATCGCACGCAGCACGCCCTCGGAGTTCTCCAGAACAACCTCAAGGCATTGCTCGGTTTGTGCTGTAATCAACCCGCCAGTCCATAAATAACTGGCAATGAACACAGCGGTGTCTACCAAAAAGCTACAACGCCTCGCATAATGCGGGGTTTTTTCTTGACTAATTTAGCTCCTTTGATACTATGCTGTGTACCGCTTTTAGCGTCGTTTTTGTTTTGGCACACTACGAAATACTCTCGGTGTCTGGCATAAAAGAAACGAAACCAAATATTATTTAAAAGTTAATTTTTAGTAAAAATTATGGCAAATTTTGATCGTTCAAAGCCACACGTTAACGTAGGTACTATCGGCCACGTTGATCACGGCAAAACAACCCTTACTGCAGCTATCCTTAACGTTCTTAACCGAGCGGGAAAAAAGGCTGTTATTAAAGGTGTCGACGCTATCGACAACACTCCTGAAGAAAAGGCCCGTGGTATTACGATCAATCTTTCTCATCAGGAATACGAGACAGATACTCGTCATTACGCTCACATCGACGCTCCTGGTCATGCTGACTACATCAAGAACATGATTACCGGTGCTGCTCAGATGGACGGCGCTATCCTTGTTGTTGCTGCTACTGACGGTGTTATGCCACAGACTCGAGAACACGTTCTTCTCGCAAAGCAGGTCGGCGTACCTAAGATCATCGTTTTCCTTAACAAGTGCGATATGGTTCCTGATAAGGAATTGATCGACCTCGTTGAAGAAGAAGTTCGAGACCTCCTCGAAAAGTACAACTTTGATGGTAAAAATGCTCCTGTTATCCGAGGTTCAGGCCTTAAGGCTCTTGAAGCAAAAGACAACACAGACGAATGGTCTCAGAAAGTTCTTGAGCTCGCTAACGCTCTCGATACCTACATCCCACAGCCTGTCCGAGAACTCGACAAGCCGTTTCTTATGCCTATCGAAGACGTCTTCTCAATTGAAGGCCGAGGTACTGTTGTTACTGGTCGTATCGAACGAGGTCAGGTAAAGGTTGGTGAACCTGTTGATCTTGTCGGTCTCAAACCAACATCAGCTACTGTTGTTACTGGTATCGAAATGTTCAACAAATCTCTTAACGAAGGTATGGCCGGCGACAACGCAGGTATTCTTCTCCGAGGTTTGAAGAAAGAAGACATTTCTCGAGGTCAGGTTATTGCAAAACCAGGTTCAGTGAAGCCTCATACTGAATTCGAATCAGAAGTCTACATCTTGAAGAAAGAAGAAGGTGGTCGCCACACTCCATTCTTTAAGGGTTACAAACCACAGTTCTACATCCGAACCACTGACGTTACTGGTGAAGTCGAACTTCCTGCAAACGTTGAAATGGTTATGCCAGGTGATACCATCACTTTCAAAGTGAAGCTTATTGCCCCTGTTGCTCTCGAAGAGAAGCAGCGATTCGCGATTCGCGAAGGTGGTAAGACTGTTGGTGCCGGCGTCGTAACAAAAATCATCGCCTAATACCTATTAATTGATCTTTTAAAAACATGGCAACTAAAGCAGCAGCAAAAGAAAAGAAAGTCAAAGCGCCTAAGGCGGCTGCTTCTGGTGTTTCTAAACTCCGCATTCGTGTGCGAGCGTACGAATACAAGATCCTTGATTTGTCTGTAAAGCAGATCATCGATACTGCGCTTCGTTATGATGCAGAAATTGTTGGACCGATCCCGTTGCCAACAGAGATCAAAAAGTACACAGTAAACCGCGCGGCGTTCGTCTACAAAAACGCTCGTGAACAGTTCGAAATGCGCATTCACAAGCGCTTGATTGATATCATCAATCCAAGTCAGAAAATCATTGAATCCCTGACAAACTTGAGCTTGCCGTCTGGTGTATCGATTGAAGTGAAAATAATGTAAATTGATGAAATTCATTCTTGCTAAAAAACTGCATATGACGCAGGTGTTTGCTGATAACGGCGAAGTCTTTTCAGCAACCGTCCTCCAGTCAGGTCCTATGACCGTCACTCAGGTGAAGGGAAAAGAAAAAGATGGCTACGAAGCTATCCAGATTGGTTTTGGTTCAAAGAAAGAAAAGGACCTCAGCAAATCAGAAGTTGGTCACACAAAGGCTTACGGTACTTTTGCTCATCTCAAAGAATTCCGAACTGAAGGAGTTGAAAATGCTCCAAAGAACGTTGGTGACAAACTCGATGTAACCGTCTTTGCTCCAGGGGATACGGTTGCTGTTTCTGCAACTTCTAAAGGAAAAGGTTTCCAGGGTGTTGTGAAGCGACACGGTTTCAAAGGAGGTCCACGAAGCCACGGTCAGAAACATTCTGAGCGAGAACCAGGTTCTATCGGCGGAGGTCTCCGAAACAAAGTTCCAAAGGGTATGCGAATGGCCGGCCGAACTGGTGGCGATCGTGTTACCGTAAAGAACCTCATTGTTCTTCAGGCTGATCCAGCAACAAACACTCTCGTTGTGAGTGGTGCTGTTCCAGGTCGCCGAGGCACTCTTGTTGAAGTAACCGGCTAATACCGATCCATACTGATATGAAAAACGAAACTACAAAAACAAAAAAAGTCGCCAAAGTCGCTAAAGTCGCAAAAGACGCGATTGTCTACAACTCAAAAGGCGCTGAAGTAGGAAAGTACGAACTTCCTCAGGATGTATTCGGTTTGCCTTGGAATGCCGACTTGGTTCATCAGGTGCTCCAGTCTCTTCAGACTTCAATCCGAAAAACTGTTGCGCATACAAAAATGCGAGGTGACGTTCGCGGAGGCGGAAAGAAGCCTTGGCAGCAAAAGGGAACTGGTCGCGCTCGACACGGTTCTACTCGATCTCCAATCTGGGTTGGTGGAGGTGTTACTCATGGTCCACGAAACGACAAGAACTTCGACCGAAAGGTTAACCAAAAGATGCGTGCAAAAGCTTTGTACACCATTCTTTCTCGAAAGATGCAGCAGGGTGAAGTGATCTTCATGGATTCACTCGCTATGTCTGGTCCAAAGACAAAAGACGCAAAAGAAATTTTTGGTTCAATCGGCAAGATCGAAGCGTACAAGAGAATCTCTGGAAAGAAATCTAACGCGCTTGTTATGGCTCTCGAAAACAAGAACGAAGCAATCGAAAAGAGTTTCCGAAACTTCTCAAACGTAAAAGTAAACGAAGCTCGAAACTTGAGTCCGCTTGAACTCGCAAAATACAAATATGTTATGTTTGTGAACCCAGCTGAATCAGTAAAGGCTATTTCTGGAAAACTAACCAAATAATATGGGACTTTTTAGCAAAAAAACAAAAGACGAAGCAAAGGATGTAAAGCCAAAGGCTGCAAAAACAGCAAAAACTGATGCTGCACCTAAGGCAAAAGTTGCTAAGACAAAAGCTGTAAAAGCTCCAAAAGAAAAAGTTGCAAAAACTCCTGCTGTTGTTGCAGATGCTCAGGTTTCTTCAAACCCAGCAGTAAATTACAGCAAAGTCATTCTTCGCCCACGAGTTACTGAAAAGTCATCTTACAAAGCTGATGCTGAAAACGTTTTTGTTTTCGAAATCGCTCATGATGCAAACAAAGTAAGCGTTCGAGAAGCAATTTTCTCAATGTTTAAGGTTCGACCAGTAAAGGTTTCTATTGCTCGAACTCCAAGCAAGAACGTTTTCTACCGAGGCCGATCAGGTGTTTCATCTGGTATTAAGAAAGCCTATGTGTACCTTAAAGAAGGTGACAAGATTGAAATTGTGTAATACACTGCCGCCTACAACAACACGACCAAACAAACATGAAACGCTATCGACCAACAACAAAATCACGCCGAAATATGACTACTGTCTCTTACCGAGCAGTGATCACTACCAACGAACCTCATAAGAAACTTACTCATGGTTTCCGACGTCCGATGGGTCGCAACAATTTCGGCCGAATCACCATGAATCATAAGGGAGGTGGTCACAAACGACTCTTCCGAGAAATCGATTTTCGAATGGATAAAATCGGCGTTCCTGGTGTTGTTAAAACCGTTGAATACGATCCAAATCGAACGGGTTTCATTGGTCTCGTAAACTACAAAGACGGCGAAAAGCGATACATCCTTCTCCCAAAGAACGTTCGACCTGGCCAAGAAATCCTTGCTGCAGAAAACGCTCCGATCACTCCAGGAAATCGTCTTCCAATCAAAGACATTCCATTGGGAACATTTATATACAACGTAGAGTTCAAAGCGGGTTCCGGTGCCAAAATGGCTCGTTCAGCAGGTAACTTTGCAGAAATCATTGCAAAAGATTCAGGTTTTGCTCACGTCAAACTTCCTTCAACTGAAGTTCGAAAAGTTTCAGAACTCGCATGGGCTTCAATTGGTGAAGTTTCAAACGACGAAAACCGACTCGTTCAGCTTGGAAAAGCAGGTCGCAGCCGATGGTTGGGTATTCGTCCGACTGTCCGAGGTACTGCTATGAACCCAGTCGATCATCCGCACGGTGGAGGCGAAGGCCGACAAGGCCGAGGTCGCCGACGAGCGATGACTCGAACTGGCCGCCCAACAGGAAAGGGTCAGAAGAGCCGAACTCCAAAGAAATACTCAAACGTCTTCATTGTTTCAAGACGCCGAGTCGGAAAGAAAGGCAAAGAACAATAAAATCTCCTCACGAAAAAGTGAACAAAAAAGCCTCAGAAATGAGGCTTTTTTGTTGGAAGATCAACTTTCAGGAACTATTGACTTTTACTTTTATAAGTGTATAATGATGCTAGAAACCTGTGGCTTGTGCCTGGGTGTAACACTCTGACCAAAGATAGTAAGGAGATTCTGTCCATGGCAAGGGGATATGACCCAAAGAAGGAAGACTCGGGGATTCGTCGGGGGTTTCTGGTTGGTGCGGCCATTGCATTTACAAGCATACTTCTGTTGGCCTACGTCGTCCTGGCACCTCCCGACTGGTATCCGGCTTTCGTTCAGGCCTACTTCCACGCCAAGTTCAGTAAGTGATCTACAGGTTCTTTTGTTCCACACAGCGTCCATTTTGGACGCTTTTTGTTTGCCTACTAAATTATAAGAAGGGAATGGAGGCCAAATTCTTGACTCTTTTTCATCTTCTGCTACTATTCTCCCTACGCAATTAGCGCGCCCACATTGCTTTACCAGCAGTTCGGGCCTGCCTTCGAGGAGTGGGGCAGGTTTTTTGTTTAATAAAAAGCGCCCTGCAAAAGACAACTCCGAAACGCCCATCGCGGCACAATCAAATAAATTTTAAAATGACACGATCGACCAAAAAAGGACCATACGTCTACGAAAAACTTCTCTTGAAAATCGCTGGAAAGAAAACCAGTGAAGCAGGAGTTATTAAGACGTGGGCTCGAGACAGCCAAATCGCACCAGAAATGGTTGGTTTCACTTTTGGTGTTCACAACGGTCGCGAACACGTTCCAGTGCTTGTTACCGAAGACATGGTTGGTCACCGACTTGGTGAATTTTCTTTGACTCGTAAATTCATCCGACACGGAGGAAAGATGCAGAAAGAAATGGAAACAAAGGCGAAAGAATCTGAAATCGCTTCTGCTCAGGCTGCAAAAGCTGCTGCTGACGCTAAAACTGGCGGCGCTAAGAAATAATTTTTCAATACTTCACTCACATGGAATCAGCAAACGCACAACTCAATACATACCGACAATCACCACGAAAGGTGCGTTTACTCGCTGATCTTGTTCGAGGAAAGAAAGTTCCTCAGGCAATCACAACTCTTAAATTTGCTAACAAACGAGCAACTGGCCCGATCATCAAACTTATCGAGTCTGCTGTTGCGAATGCAAAAAACAAAGGCATGAATGTCGACGCTCTTGTGATCAGCAACATTTCTGTAAACGCTGGTGCAACTTTGTACCGACGACTTCCAATGTCACGAGGCCGAGCTTTTACAAAACGAAAGCGAACAAGTCATATCGCTGTTTCTTTGGCTGAAAAGGCAGAAAAAGCGCCTAAGGCAAAAGCAACTAAAGCTAAAACTGAAACAAAATAATCATATGTCACATCGAGTCCACCCATACGCACATAGACTTGGAATCATCAGAGACTGGAAGTCCCGATGGTTTTCTCCTAAGAATTCATACAAGGTAAATCTCCGAAGCGATATTTTGACTCGAGAATATTTGGAAGAACGTTTCCGAGGTATGTATGTAAGCAACATCGAAATCGAGCGAGGTCAAAAAACCTTGAAGATCGTTATCGAAACTTCACGCCCAGGTCTTATCATTGGCCGAGCAGGTGAGGGTACCGCAAAACTCCAGTCAGATCTTTTGAAGCAGGCAACAAAGCTTGGAATCAATCCAAAAGAAGAAATCAAAATTGAGATCAAAGAAGTTCGATACCCAGAAACCAATGCGCACATCATGGCTCAGATGATTGCCGAAGGTCTCGAAAAGCGCCTTCCATTCCGACGTGTCATCAAACAATCTTTGGAAAAGATTATTGCAAACAAGGGTGTCTTGGGTGCAAAGATCGAACTTTCAGGTCGTCTTGGTGGTGCCGAAATGTCACGCGTTGAGAAACTCCGAAAGGGTCGAGTACCACTTCAGACTCTCCGTGCAGATGTCGACTTTACTCGATACGAAGCTCGAATGACCTACGGTCAGATCGGAATCAAGGTTTGGATCTACAAAGGTGATATCTTCGAAAAAGATAAAGATAAGCAGCAGAAAGCCGCATAAATTTAAAACAAATATATGGTTTCCCTTATTCCAAAAAAAGTTAAATATCGAAAGTGGCATACGTTCCGACGTAACCCAAACCGAGTCAGTCCAACGACCCGTGGTTCTACTGTTGCTTTCGGTTCTTACGGCCTCAAGGCTTTGACTCCAGCTCGTATCCGATCAAATCAGATCGAAGCTGCTCGAAAGGTTTTGTCTCGAGAGCTTGGTAAAAACGGTCGTGTATGGATCCGAATCTTCCCAGATATGCCATACACCCAGAAACCAGCCGAAGTGAAGCTTGGAAAGGGTAAGGGAGATCCGCAGGGTTATCAGGTTCCTGTGCTCGGTGGCCGGGTGCTCTTCGAAGTAGACGGTGTCGATATCGCGGTTGCTCGAGAAGCAATCCGAAAGGCAGGCACAAAGCTTCCTCTTAAGACAAAGTTCGTCGCTCGACAAGGATAATAAAGTAGGATATAACTTTACTTCAATGAAATCAGCCGATTTTAAAAACAAAGACAAAAAATCACTTACCGACATGCTCGCTGACAAGCGAAACGCGGTTCGAGATTTTCGCTTTGGTTCAGCTGGTAGCAAGAGCAAGAACGTTCGCGAAGCGCGAAACTTGAAGAAAGACATCGCTCGAATCCAGACCGAACTCCGCCGAGCAGAGCTCGCCGCAGCAAAGTAGGGAACTGGCGCGCCGCAGAGCGGCATGCCGAAATCAAAAAATATTTAAAATACATATGAAAAAGGAAACAACACAACCAGTAGCAAAAACCACTTCGAAGAAAAAACTTCAGGGTGTTGTTGTGTCTGACAAAATGAAAGACACTGTGGTTGTTTCTGTTAAAAGCTTTTTCAAACATCCAAAATACAAGAAGTTCATTTCTCGAAGCAAGAAGTTCATGGCGCACAATGCAGGAAACACCAACAAAATCGGTGACGAAGTCATTATCGAAGAAACCGCGCCAATTTCTAAGCACAAGAGATTTAAAGTTATCAGCACTGTAAAAAGCGTTGGTGCTTCAGTAACAAAATAACATGATACAGCCACGCTCAATCATCGCTATCGCAGATAACTCTGGTGCCCAGATCGGCCGAATTTTCAAAGTGCTCGGCGGTTCAAAGAAACGCTACGCTCGAATTGGCGACATCGTTGTTCTCTCAGTACAAAAAGCTCAGCCACGAAAGTCTGTAAAGAAGAAAGACGTTCTCCGAGGTGTGGTTGTTCGACAGCGAGCACCATTCCGACGCGCAGACGGTTCGTATGTTCGATTCGATGAAAACGCAGTCGTTATTATCGACAAGGGTACACGAGAACCAATTGCCGGCCGTATCTTCGGACCAATTCCACGAGAAATCGGTGAGCTCGGTTTCCAGACCATCATTTCACGAGCTCCAGAAGTCGTGTAACACGCGCCGATTTGGCACATTTCCCAAATTTCAAAACTACAATGAAAATTAAAAAGAACGACAATATCATAATCATCTCAGGAAAAGATCGCGGTAAGACCGGTACGGTTGCGAAAGCATTTCCTCGTATCAACAAAATTCTTGTTGAAGGTGTAAACATCGTGAAAGCTCACGAACGCGCTAAGAAGCAGGGAGGTAAGGGTCAGGTTGTAGAACGAGCAATGCCATTTTCTGTTTCAAATGCGATGATTGTCGACCCAAAGACTGGAAAGGGTAGCCGAATCGGCATGAAGAAAGAAGGCGACCGAAAAGTCCGCGTGGCTAAAAAAAGTGGCTCAGTCCTCTCATAATCGGCCTCATAAAATATATGATTTCAGTAAAAGAAAAAAATAATAAAGCGTTCGATAGTTTGAAGGAAAAATTCGGCTACAAGAACCCAATGCAGAGCCCAAAGCTCGTGAAGGTTGTTGTAAGCGCCGGTATCGGTTCTTTCAAAGACAAGAAGAAGCAGGATGTTGTTGGTGATCGTCTCACCAAAATCACTGGTCAGAAGGCTGCAAAAAAGGGCGCTAAGATCTCTATCGCTGCCTTTAAGGTTCGTCAGGGTGACCCAGTTGGTTACCAGGTTACTTTGAACGGTGCTCGAATGTACGATTTCCTCGATCGTCTTATCAACATCGCTCTTCCTCGAACAAAAGACTTCCGAGGTATTCCTGCGTCATCTATCGACTCAATGGGTAACTACACTTTGGGTATTCGAGAACACATCATTTTCCCTGAAACTGCCGACGAAGACCTTAAAGACATCTTCGGATTTGCGATCACTGTAGTAACAACTGCAAAAAATCGCGAAGAAGCACGAGCTTTCTTTGATCACCTCGGTTTCCCATTCAGCACTCTTAAAAAGGAAGAACTTGGTCCAAAAAAGGTGAAAAAAGACAAGAAAGAGAAGAAAGCCTAGTAAATATCCTCAATAAGCAAAAAACAGCCTGAAATAGGGCTGTTTTTGTTTGACAGTATTTATGCTTCTGCTACTATGTAACCCAAGCTTTTTAAGAGCTTTTTTGTTTGAAACGGTGGTCTGTGGCCTCTC
>JAHFLV010000026.1 GCA_023264565.1 Candidatus Zambryskiibacteriota bacterium | reverse complement strand
TCGCTTCTTCGAGATGTAGAAAAATTAGTTATGGAAAAAATTGCTGATCGAGATTTACCAGCAGATGAAAAGGCAGAGATCGCTGAAATGGTGGCAGTTGGTGCGATCAAATATTCGATTCTCAAACAATCTCCTGGTCGCGATATTATTTTCGATTTCGATAAGTCACTTTCTTTCGAAGGCGATTCTGGTCCATATGTGCAATACACACATGCTCGAATCTGTTCTATTTTACGAAAGGCTGCTGAAGCAAAAATTTCTCCATCACTCGAAAATTTTGGCACAGTTGGAAGTCCGCTCGAAAACACCGAACAACCCGGTGAACTCGAACATATGCTTGTTCGAATGCCTGATGTCGTTGAGCGCACTCAAAAAGAACTTGCACCACAATTAATTGTGACCTATATCACCCAGTTAGCATCGGCTTTTAATTCGTACTACGCAGTCAATACAATTATTGGCGAAGATACAAAAACTTCAGCATTCCGCGTGGCTTTGGCTGAAAGTGTAAAAAATGCCCTTGCAAGCGGTCTCTATCTTTTGGGAATTAAAGCACCGGAGAGAATGTAATAGTGTTCAAGGTCACAATTTGTGACCTTGAATTTTGCAGTTTTCTTAATTCTTTCTTTAACTGAGAGATCAGATAATTTTGCATGTTAAAAAACGAAATTGTAGAGGTCACATTGAATCCAGAAATTGTTAAAGAGAAGATTTATATTATTCGTGGCAAAAAGGTGATGTTTGATAGAGATTTGGCGATGCTGTATGGTGTTCCGACTAAAGTTCTTAATCAGGCAGTTAAAAGAAACACGCCGAGATTTCCTTCGGATTTTATGTTTAAGCTCAATAAGTCTGAAATGGATATGTTTTCAAGATCACAATTTGTGATCTTGAATGTCGAAAGGGGTAAAAATATAAAATACACCCCGTTTGTGTTCACAGAGCAGGGAATTGCAATGCTGTCCAGTGTTTTGAACAGCGACAAGGCAATATCCGTCAATATCCAAATCATTCGAATTTTCACCAAAATTCGAGAAATGGTGGATGCGTATAAGGAGCTACGAGAGAAAGTCGAGGAAATGGAAAGGAATAATGAGACTAATTTTACGGAAATATTCAGAGTCATTCGGCTTTTGATTAGGGAAGAGGAAAGCCCGGATAATAAAAAGGATAAAATCGGATTCAATATGAGGGCATTGAACTGATGCTTTAAAGTAGGCTAAAATTACACACATGAGACAAGCCACCAACTGCTTCCTAATAGATGAAAACGGCAAGGTTCTACTTGCTATGAAAAAGCGTGGCTTTGGAGTTGGTAAATGGAACGGTGTGGGTGGAAAGGTTCAAGAAGGTGAGCGACCTGACGAAACCGCAGCGCGTGAAGTCAAAGAAGAAATT
Source organism: Candidatus Zambryskiibacteriota bacterium (assembly GCA_023264565.1). Classification (GTDB taxonomy): domain Bacteria; phylum Patescibacteriota; class Minisyncoccia; order Phycocordibacterales; family DATGWK01; genus JAHFLV01. The sequence continues at coordinate 7,461 of JAHFLV010000026.1, read as the reverse complement.
GGCGTGACTGTAAAAACCGATGACTTAGTGAAAGTCGCCGAAATTGATTACAGCAACGAAGATCCAAACTGGGGCATGTTTGTCCATGTTTTTATTGCTAAAGAATGGAAGGGGAAACCCGAAGAAAGTGAAGAGATGAAACCAGAATGGTTTGACGAAGAAGACATTTCTTTTGGCGAAGCATGGCCTGACCTTGTTCATTGGTTGCCGCGCATTCTTGCTGGCGAAAAACTCAAGGCGAATTTTTTATATAAAGCGGATGGGGAATTGCTTGAGAGTTTTGATGTGAAGCAAATTGAGGGTTTTTAGATCGCAGCCCATTATTCTTACGACCTCTTTCCAAACGAGCCCAAAAACGCTACTATTCGAGCTACCTATGGCTGATATCCATACTAAAACTCCTTCAAAAAGCCCCGTTGCGGTTGCCGAGGAAAAAGTCCTCGAATTTTGGCGTGAAAAAAACGTCTTTCAAAAGTCGCTCGATAAACCGGCTCCGGGCGGAAATTATGTGTTTTATGACGGTCCACCGTTTGCCACCGGTTTGCCTCATTATGGTCACATTTTGATTAGTACGATCAAAGATGCTGTGCCGCGATATCAAACGATGTTGGGTAAACATGTCGAGCGCCGCTGGGGTTGGGATTGTCATGGTTTGCCGATCGAAAACATTGTCGAAAAAGATCTTAAGGTTTCTGGTAAAAAAGAAATCGAAGCGATCGGTATCGATACATTTAATGAATACGCTCGAAGCAAAGTCCTCGACTATGCTGATCATTGGAAAGCGACGATCGAGCGTATCGGCCGCTGGGTAGACTACGATGGTGCCTACATGACGATGAATAATTCTTTCATCGAGTCTGTCTGGTGGGCACTCAAAGGAATTTGGGATAAAAATTTAATTTACGAAGGCACAAAAGTTTTGCCATACTGTCCGCGCTGCGAAACTCCGATCGCGAATTCTGAAATTGCCATGGACGGCAGCTATAAAGACATCACAGATATTTCTGTGTATGTGAAATTGGCGCTTGTCGATGAACCGAAAACATTTCTCGTTGCCTGGACGACCACCCCATGGACCTTGCCTGGCAACACTGCCGCTGCGGTAAATCCTGATCTCGACTATGTCATCGGAAAAATGGGTGACGAGTACTACATTGTCGGTAAAGAAAAAACTGGAATTTTCAAAGAAGGTTTTGAAATCGTTGAAGAAATAAAAGGCGCTGATCTTGTGGGCAAAAAATTCAAACCACCGTTTGATTACTTCACTGGTGATACATTGCCAAGTGGTTTGCCGAACACGATGGTCAACCGTGAAAACGCATGGAAGGTCTACACTGCGCCGTACGTTACTGCTCAGGCTGGATCGGGAATCGTGCATCTTGCGCCCGCATATGGTGAAGAAGACATGGATCTTGCTCGCAAGAACAATATTCCATTTATTCGCCATGTTGGTTCTGATGGAAAATTCACCGCAGAAGTGACAGATTTTGCTGGACTCAAGGCAAAACCAAAAGAGGATCATCAGTCATCTGACATTTTGATTATCAAAAATCTCGCGTCACGCGGCGTGCTTTTGGCGAAAGAAAAAATTGTTCATTCATACCCACATTGTTTCCGATGCGAAACCCCGCTCTATTATTTTGCGATCCCGGCTTGGTTCATCAAAATTTTGGAAGTTAAAAAAGAAATTTTGAAACTAAACGAAGACATCACCTGGATTCCAGATCATTTGAAATATGGTCGCTTTGGTAAAAGCGCAGAAGGCGCGCCGGATTGGAATATTTCTCGAAATCGTTACTGGGCGTCGCCGTTGCCATTTTGGAAATGCGAAAAATGCCAAAAGGCCGTTTGTATTGGTTCACTCGATGAACTCAAAAAATATGCGCCTGCGCGAAACACATACTACGTGATGCGTCATGGCGAAGCTGCACAAAATCTCACCGACATTATTAGTTGTCGAGTTGATGAAAAAAATGACCTGACTGAAAAAGGTAAGGCAGAGGTGAGTGTGAGTGCGAAAGAACTTGCGGCTGATACTGCTCAAAATGGCGGAAAAATCGACCTGATTTATTCTTCGGATTTACCGCGAGCAAAACAAACCGCGGAGATTGTTGCCAAGGAGTTCGGTCTTTCTGCCGACAAAATTGTTTTCACTTCAGAACTTGGTGAACTGAACGCTGGTGTATATAACGGTAAAACCTGGACTGAATATCGAAACTCTTTTGCCGGTGTAAAGGAGCGTTTTGACCGCGCGCCGGAAAACGGTGAGTCGCTTTTGGATATGAATCATCGCGCCGCAAAAACCCTTTATGATTTGGAAAAGAAACATGTTGGTAAAAAAATTCTCCTCATAACACACGGAGATACGGTTTTCTTTTTGGAAAAAGCGTCAAAGGGACTCAAAAAAGACGCGCTCGTTACCGCATTTGCAGACAAACCCGAAGCGATTGGAACAGGTAAGTGGCGTCATCTCGATTTCAGCCCGATTCCGCACAATAAAAACTTCGAACTTGATTTTCATCGCCCGTATATCGACGAGATACTTTTTACATGCGATGCGCCGGGCGGCAATGCGGGTTCAGGAGCTGGTTCTGGAAAATGTGGTGGCGTCATGCGCCGAATTCCAGAAGTTATCGATTGCTGGTTCGAATCCGGTTCGATGCCTTTTGCTCAAAGCCACTATCCTTTCGAAGACAAAGATAATTTCGAGAAAAATTTCCCGGCGGATTTTGTTGCCGAATACATTGCCCAGACTCGAACCTGGTTCTATTACATGCATGCAGTGTCGACGATCCTTTTCGACAAAGCACCCTTCAAACATGTGCTCACGACCGGAACAATTTTGGCCGAAGACGGCGCCAAAATGTCGAAGTCAAAGGGAAATTTCCCAGACCCGGCACTTCTTTTTGATAAATATGGTGTTGATGCGTTGCGTTTCTATTTGCTCAGCTCGCCCTTGATGAAATCCGAAGATCTCAATTTTTCAGAAAAAGGTGTCGATGAAGTCTATAAAAAAGTTGTGCTTCGACTCAAAAACGTCGTTGCTTTTTACGATACGTATCGCAGCGGACGAGGTGAACAAAAATCTGCTGGCCGCCCGATCGAAACAGTCGGGGAGCGTATTGTTTCAAAGCATATTTTGGATCGATGGATCGTGGAACGTATGAATGTGGTGATTGCGGATGTTACTGCTGCTATGGACTCCTACATCATCGACAAAGCCCTTTTCTCAATCGATATGTTTATCGAAGATCTTTCGGTGTGGTTCCTTCGACGTTCACGAGAACGTTTGAAGAGCGAGGATGAAATCGAACGAAATTCAGCAATCGATACCTTTTATGCAACTCTTCTTAATTTGGCTCGCGTAATCGCGCCATTCATGCCTTTCCTTGCCGAAGAAATCTACCAAAGTCTTGCGACTGAAGGTGGGCTCAAAGAAAGCGTGCATTTGGAAGATTGGCCAACCACTCAGATGACGGCCGTGGACGATGTGGTTCTTCTTTCCGACATGCTCGAAACTCGCAGAATCGTCAGTCTTGCACTTGAAGCTCGTGCGAAAGCTGGTATTAAGGTTCGTCAGCCACTTGCGAAGCTTGTTGTTAAAACAATTTCTCTTCAGGATAAAAAAGATTGTCTCGATCTCATAATCGACGAAGTGAACGTCAAAGAAGTTACTTTTGATCCAGAAATTTTGGAAGAAGTTGTGCTCGATACTGACATCACTCCGCAACTTCGCGAAGAAGGAAATTTCCGTGAGCTTGTGCGATTCATTCAAGAAATGCGCAAAAAATCTGGTCTTAAGCCTGGCGATCTTGCGGTACTTTCTGTTTCCGCAGATTCTGCTGGCGAAAAATTCTTCAATAAGTTTGATATGCAAATCAAAAAAGCCGCGCTCCTTTCTGATATTTCTTTGAACACTAAAAATGATGCGGGCGAAAAAATAAAAATCGAAGACATGGACTTTAAAATTAGCCTTGGGTAGCAAAATGAAAAAACCAGAATCAATCTGTATATTTGGAGACAGTACTGCCTGGGGTGCGTGGGATATGGAAAAAGCCGGTTGGGTAAATCGGCTGTGGCTTCATATTGGAAAGCAAGACGAAGACTATGTGGAAATTTATAACCTCAGCATTTCTGGCGGAACAACTGAAACGATTCTTGAACGATTTGAAAAAGAGGCAAAGATCCGAAACGCGGATGCGTTGATTTTTCAGACAGGAGGAAATGATGCTTCTCGAGAGCATGGAAAAACTGCAAATAAAATATCTCCTAAAAAGTTTGAAAAAAATATCCGTAAGATTATAAAAAAGGCGAAAAAGATTACTGACAAAATAATTTTTCTTGGTTTCAAAAACTGTGATGAGTCAAAAACTCTTCCTGTCTCTTGGATTGATGTTGATTATTTCAATTCTGAGCTCCAAAAGTTTGATGCAATTATGAAAAAGGTTTGTCAGGAAGAATGCGTACTTTTTTGTGATATTGAACCCCTCGCAAACGAAGATTTTGACGACGGCATCCATCCAAATGCTGCAGGGCATCAGAAAATTTTTGAAATGGTCCGTAACTTTTTGATTGCGCACGGTTGGATTTAATAAACCGACGCTCGATATTTCGTGCATTATCATGTCTACAACACACCGGGATTAATTCTCGGCGGAACGCCGTCAGGGGAGGCGAGCCGGTATATGTTCATTTTTACCCGTGACCTCGGTTTGGTTGGCGCGCATGCGCAAAGTACGAGGAGAGTAGATTCGAAACTTCGATATGCGCTCGATGCGCCATCGCGTTCGACCGTGTCGCTCGTGCGTGGCAAAAACATGTGGCGACTCAAAAGCGCCGTTCCTGACAAGCGCTTTTATTCTGTATTTAAAGAAAATCAAGAAAAATTCAAGCTTTGTACAAGAACCTTTTCGCTCCTCAAAAAACTTTTGGCTGGTGAGGAGGCAAATGCGCCATTATTTGACCTTGTAAACAATTTTTTAGATTTTCTTGAAGAAAAAGAAATCACCGATGTGAATGATTTTAAAAACCTAGAAACTATCATCATGCTTCGTATTTTGTATGTGTTGGGATATGTTCCAGAAAATGATCTTACGCGCCAGTTTGCGCACAGCACCGAATGGACTATGGAAATAATCAAGGCGATTGAACCACAGAGAAAAGAAGCAGTGGTTATTATTAATGAGTCTCTCCGAGCCTCAGAGCTCTAAGCACCTCTTATTTTTGGTGGTATAATTTTTCGATATGGCCCTTGAACCTCAAAAAGAGCGGATTGATGATTTGGAGCGCGATTTATACTCTCGCGAAGCTCCAGAAATTACAGCTAAACAACGTCCAGAACTGAGTAAACACGAAAAAATGGTTCAGTATGGTTGGAAAGAAGAAGACACCCTTGCATCTCAAGCAGAAGAAATACAGCAAGCAGAAAAACATTCATTGATTACAAAAATTTTCATGGCGTCGGTTTTGTTTTTTGTTGTTGCGGCGGGTATTGCTGCGTATGTTATTTTGGGCGGCTTCAATGTTATTTCTTCAAAGAACGTCGATATTTCTGTTCGAAGTTTGATTTCTGTCGCGGCCGGTGAAGAACTTTCATTGGATGTTATTGTGAAAAATAACAACAACACCGCGTTAACCTCCGGTAATATCAATATCGAATATCCAGATGGTGCTCGAATGGCGGGGGATGTTACGAAAGAACTTCACCGTGACCAGATCCCGTTTGATACTGTCGCCGCGGGTGGTTCGGTAACCAAAACTGTTAAAGCGGTTTTGTTTGGCCAAAAAGACAGTGTTCAGCAAATTAAAATAACTGTCGACTATAAAGCCAAAGGTTCGAATGCAACTTTTTCTAAAGAGAAAACATACGAAATTACTATCAAATCTTCACCGGTGTTGATGTCGGCAAATGTTCCAACCGAAATTAATTCTGGTCAGGATGTGACAATCACAATCGACTTAGCATCGAACTCCAATACAATCGTGCGAGATTTGTTGGTGCGAGCAGAATATCCGTTCGGCTTTACGTATTTGAGCGCAACTCCTGATGCGACCTTTGAAAAAAATGTGTGGAACATTGGCGACTTCAATCCAAAAGACAAACGCACAATCGTGATTCATGGAAGAATGGACGGTCAAAACGAAGAAGAAAGAACGTTCCGATTCATGACCGGTACGGCGAGTCCGACAGACGAAAAAGAACTCGCGGTTAACTACATCATGTTGCAGCAGCCGATCACTATTAAAAAGCCGTTTATTGATTTAAGTCTTGAACTCGGCGGAAAGGTGGGTGACTACGTGGTTGCTTCTGGTGATAAGGTTCAAGCTGTTCTTAAGTGGTCAAACAATCTACCGATCACAATTAACGATGCTCAGATTGAAGTAAAGCTTTCTGGCATCGGCTTTGATCGAACACAAGTATTTCCAGGTGTTGGTGGTTTCTTCCGTTCTTCAGACAACACAATTATTTGGGATAAAAATTCATTGCGGGATTTGCAAAGTATCGACCCAGGAGAAGGTGGCCTTATTACTTTCTCATTCGGATCACTTCCGCCATCTCAGCAAATTTTGTCGCAGGGTAGAAATATGAATATTGCTTTGACTGCCACCGCGAAGGGAACTCGAATTCAGGGCGGTGTGCCACAAGAAATTCAATCGACTGCCAGCGGTTTGGTAAAAGTCGGCACCAGTTTGGCTATTGCTGGTAAAACGCTTCATAACAGTGGCCCGATTTCTAATACCGGCCCAGTTCCACCCCGTGTCGACCAGAAAACTACATATACCGTTGTGTGGGATATTTCGAATGCATTTAACGACGTTGCTGATGTTGTGGTTACGACGACCTTGCCGCCATATGTTCGCTGGACAGGCAGTATTAGCCCCACAAATGAGCAGTTAGGGTATAATCCTTCGACCAGGACAGTTACCTGGAGCGTGGCAGATTTACGCGCAGGAGTGGGTTTTGTGGGTGCTCCACGCGAAGCGGCTTTTCAGATTGAGCTTGAACCAAGCGTAAACCAAATGGGTTCTGCGCCTGATCTCACAACCGCACTCAACATTACTGGAAAAGATCGTTTTACCGGAACTACCGTACAAGCAATTCAGTCACCACTTAACACCCGAACCGCCGATTCAAATTTCCGCAGTGGTGATGAACGAGTAAACTAACGACACAACAAAATTATTTATGGCAACAGAAAAAGATTTAGCAAAAGAAGCGGGTTCAAAAGAAGTGAGCTCAATGGAAAATATTATTTCGCTCGCCAAGCGACGAGGCTTTATTTTTCCTGGTTCAGAAATATATGGCGGTCTTTCTGGAACATGGGACTGGGGTCCTTTGGGTGTGGCCTTGAAAAACAAAATCCGCGCGTTGTGGTGGGCACGTTTTGTTGAAAATCGCGACAACATGTTTGGTGTCGACGCGGCAATTTTAATGAATCAAAAAGTCTGGCAAGCGACAGG
>JAHFLV010000025.1 GCA_023264565.1 Candidatus Zambryskiibacteriota bacterium | reverse complement strand
AAAACCGCTGTAGCTCGCCATGATGGACCATGTGAGGTCGAATTTTTCTTTGACATGGAGCGAGAGTCCTTTCCAGGCACCAAGAAATGGAAACAGATACCTGCCAAGCATCCCCGATCCAATTCGATACACGTGCACATTTCCGATTTTTTCCTGTGCTTTTTGTTTGCCGTCATGATTGATCGTGATGAGGTGAAATTCAAAATCAGTAAGACGGTCAGTAATTTCTTTTACGGCAATTTCCGCTCCCCCGATAAACGGATGGTACGCAACAGAGAATATAAGAATTTTCATGACGGTAGTATACGGGAAATTTATCTTTTTTTGATATCGAGAATTCTACGCAAGACATCTTCTGGAACTTCTTTGGTGATTTCGGGTTCTGGTTTTTTAGGAGCGACGTTTTGTGTTGTAGTAGTTTGCGAAGAGGAAGTTTGGGCTATGGCTGGTTTTACCTGTGAAGGCTGTGAGGGTGATTGTGATGCTTGTGGTTCAGAATTTTTTACTTCTGGCTTTTTGACTTCAGTTGATTCTTTTTTCGCTTTTTCAACAATATCCTTCAGCGCATCTTTGAGTCCAGAAAGATTTTGCGGTGAAGGGCTTTTGCTTTGTGGTTTTTTCAAAGCTTCAAGAGAAATGCTGCCCGGAATAGGATTTGAAACAGGGGTTGGGTTTTTTGGAGCAGGAACTGGAGCTGCAGGAGCTGTATGGTGCGCCGGCCTTGCTTCGACGTGTGAATGCGGTTTCGGCTGTGGGTTTGGGTGCGGATTTTGAATATGCGAAGTCTGCGGTGTGAGTTTGGGTTGTGAAGGTTGAGGAGCTGGCGCATGAGAAATAACCTCGGGTTTTTTGGGAGCAGGCTGGAAAGACTGGTGTGATTGGGTCGATTTATTATCTTTTGAATCTGGTCGATTATCTTTCCTTTCAACAGTAACTGGTTCATGCCATTTTCGAATCGCTTCTTCAACCACAGCTTTTGGCTGCGCAAAAAACTTTCGAGAATGTTCAACGATGTCGTCACGGAAACTAATATCGGGCTTTTTGATCGGAGGCAAGGTTGTCGCAGAAAAGGGCTGAGACGAGACACCGTCGATCATCAGTTTCAAATAAATCTGTGCAAAACCGAGGTTCACCACGTCTTCAGCAGTAAAAACTGGAGAAAATTCCTTTTCCAAAAGTTCGGCGTCGAAGGCACCAACTCGAAACGCGATCATGGTACCGACGTTACCGAACACCGCAGCACGAACTTCTTCAGACATCTGCTCGACATATTGGTGAGCAATAGTCAGACTCAATTTATACTTTCGAGCCTCGGACAAAATGTCGGCGAAAGATTCGTTGGCAAAAGACTGGAATTCGTCGACGTATAGATAAAATGGCGGCAATGCTTTGAGTTTAGACTCAGAAGCGTCGGCTCGAGAAAGGGCACCGAGATACAGCTTGGTAATAATCATGCTTCCCAAAAGATTGGCGTTGGCCTCTCCCACTCTTCCTTTTGAAAGGTTGATAATGAGAATTTTTTTATTATCCATCACCTCGCGAATGTCGAAACTTGATTTTGGCTGGCCGATAATATTTCGAACCAATGGGTTGGAAACGAATTGACCGATTTTGTTTTGAATTGCAGCACCAGCTTCTTGCATGTATTTATCTCCGTATTTTGCAAACTCATCAACCCAGAAAGATCTCACCGATGGGTCTTTGATATTCGCCACCACTTTATTTCGATAATCCTTGTCCGAAAGCATGCGGTTGACTCCAACAAGTGTTGAGTCCGGATATTCCAAAAGCGCAAGCAAAATATTATTCAAAATATATTCCATTCGGGCAGACCATGCGTCAACCCAAATCTTTTTGAAGGCGCTCATCAAACCGTTCGCCACAAGATGGCGTTTGTTCGCACCAACGTCTTCCATGACGTTGAAAGAGACCGGATGTTCGGTATCGAACGGTGCAAAATACACCACGTCTTTGATGCGATCTTGCGGCACATATTCAAGGAGAAGATCTGCAGTTTTTCCGTGCGGATCAATGAAGGCCATACCGGCACCATTTTGAATATCCTGCACGGCCATGTTTTCCAAAAGGGTCGACTTACCCATGCCCGTTTTTCCGATCACATAGACGTGTCGGTCACGGTCTTTATTTTTGATACCAAACGGCATTCGCTTATTTCGCGAATCCGTTTCGGCAAAATATGTAACTGGGTTTTTATCCATGGAACTTTCGGCCTATTATATCAAATTACGCAAGAAAAAACGTCACCAATGTGTCCCTCTATTTTTCGAGTGCCCCGGTTGTATAAATATTGCTTGGCGCCCAGAGCATCCAAGAATTGAGACCAACATCGTATGTTGCCTTGATTTGCGCTTTTACTTCTGGAATATCGTAGTTACCACCGTAATCGAAATCCTGGAGCCATGGGCGGAGTTTTTTGTACGTGGTTGGTGTATATTTTGCCACCAGTGCCGGAGTGGTCGTACCAATACTTTGGGCATACGCGGCCCTGTCGAGCGCGTTTGCCCGTTCAACAGCACTGGTCATAACGTACTTAATCAAATCATATGGAAATTTATTTGGATCAGCCCAACCATTGAACTGTGGCGGATAATGAGATGGGTAGACCATCGGCGCGACATAATCAAAATGCGGAAGCGCTCGTTCGAGGACCTGACCAATTCCCAAATCATCTGTGCTGGTTGTGGTCATTCCAAAAAGATCAGCTGACATCATGACGCCAGTTGGTTTGACCTGCTGCTGCAAATACGTAAAAAATTCTTCGACGGCCTGTGGTTTGGTTTTGCCTTTGTCGACACTCAAGGTGTAGTCGGCGTCTTCCATGTTGCCGTCTGATGGGAAACGAATGTAGTCATAGTTTAATTCATCAAAACCCATTTTGTAGGACTCCTTTGAAAGTTCAACTATGTAATTCCAATGATCTCTTGAACCAACATCAATAAAACTCAAACCCTTGCCGTCTTTCCAAACTCCCCCATCAGAAAATTTTCGAACCGCTCGTTCGGGATGAATTTTGGACATATATGGATCTTGGAACACCGTGATACGCCCAATGACATAAATATTTTTTTGATGCAAACGGTCGATGAGTTGCACAATGTCCGGCGCGCGACATGTATCTGATACCGCGTCTTTGAGTGTTGGGTTGTCAGTCACATATCCAACGCGACCGGAATAATCTTTGATATCAATCACAATCGCATTGATTTCAGTTGTATCAGCAACAGTAATGAGTTTGTCTCGGAAGCTTGGGGTGCCAGCAACACACTGACTCATATAAATAGACTTTACTGCCTCGGGCGGCTGTACATGCGTAACCACAACCCCCTGATTTATTTTCGTGTCTGCAACTGGTGTTTGAACTGGAGTTTTTGTATCGCCTTTTATATCAGTGGCTTCTTTTTTGATCGGCTGATCGTATTTCACCGCAAAAAGTTCAGAGGAAGTGGTAAACAAAAAACCCGCTGCCGCAAGCACGACAACAAGTCCTCCAATATGTATATAAAGTCGAGGATGTTTTATAGCCATTGTGTAAAAGAATTTCAAAAAATCAGTGCGTTCGCATTGCACTTGATCGGTTTCGGATCGCCTCTAAATCCATATAGCGCTCCCGGGCCGATTCAGATTTAGTGAAAACTGGATAGCTTTCTTCAAAAACTTTTGTGGAAGACGCGACAACAGGTTTTGTTTGAGAAACCTGCGCTGCGTTTTTTGCTGATGGCATTTCGCTCATACGTCTGTCACGCGCATACAAAAACGCCAAAACAATGACTGCCAAACCAGAGACAATCATAAAGACTGACTTGTACGGTGTTGGAAAGCCAAGGAATGGCACCAACACAATCCAAAGTCCGAGTGCAAAAAGAATTCTGTTCCGCGTGATCATGGTCACAACTATATCATACGGTCCGAGAGCACATAGAGTTTTCTCTCCCCAAAAAACAGAACAAAACTATTTTTCGATTATGTCGATGATTTTACTAACATCCCCCGCTCCCATTGTGAAAAATACATCACCAGATTTAAGGTCGGTGTTGAGATAATTAGCTGCAGATTCAAACGTGGGAAAAAACTGTGCATTGAGGCCAGCTGCTTTCATTTTTTCTACAACCAATTCGGATGAAATATTTGGGTCTTTTGGCTCACGCGCAGCATAAATTGGTAACAAAAGGATTTCATCGGCACCAGAAAAAGCCGGAGCAAATTCCTCAAGGTGTTCTTTGGTGCGGCTATATAAATGTGGCTGAAAAGCAATTACGATTTTGCGGTTAGGGTTATTCGAATTTTTTGGAAATTTTTCTCGAGCAGCCTGTAAGGTCGCAGAAATTTCCGATGGATGATGGGCGTAATCGTCATATAATTCCACGCCGCTTTTTGCTACGCCGTGATAATCGAACCGACGCCATGTTCCTGAGAAATTTGAAAGGGCTTTTAAAGCCACGTCTTTTGCCACACCAACAATCTCAGCCACCACAAGCGCCGCTTTGGCATTCTGAATATTATGCTGACCTGGAATTTTGAGACTCACAGAATCCTCAATCTGGTTGTAATCTATAAGTTCTACTTTTCGATCAGTTTGACTTTCAACAGAGCGAACGACTGGTGCAATATTTTTATGAGTACTATCAGTCACAACCGTGCCACCATTTTTTACCAAGCCCAAAAATTCTGTAAAACCCTGCTGAATACCCTCCATGTTTTTATAGTAATCAAGATGATCATCGTCGATATTGGTAATAATAGAGATGTCAGGATGAAGATTTAAAAAAGATCGTTTGTATTCGCATGCCTCAACAATAAAATATTTGCTTTTACCGGCAACAAAATTACTCTTTTGATCTTTCAAAAAACTACCAACAATCACTGTTGGATCAAGTCCAGCGTCAATTAAAATTTTTGCTACCATGGCGGTTGTTGTCGTTTTTCCGTGTGTGCCCGCAACCGCAATAGTAAATTTATTTTTAGAAAGGATTCCTAATGCTTCTGGATATGTAAAAACTGGAACGTTCGAGCCGTCGGACTCTGTTCGACTTCGAGCCTCACGGAGCTGAGGCTGAGTTTCAGGAATTGCCACAGTGTAAATTACCAAATCAATACCTTCTGGAAGAAAATTTTCACCGTTTACGGGTTTCGGTTCACCAATATTTATCTGCGCACCAAGCTTTTGAAGCTCGTCGGTAACCTCTGAGGCCGAAAGATCAGAGCCAAAAACCTCCTTTCCTTCGAGCAAAAACATACGGGCGATCGCTGACATACCAATGCCACCGATACCGATGAAATAGACTTTTTTGAATTTTTCGAAAGAAGTGTCTGACATGAAAATTGGTGCGATTTTATTTGAGCTTTTTGATTATCGCATTAAACTGATCGCCGCGGTCATATTCGTTTTTATAATACGTAAAAGATGCGAATGCTGGGCTCATCAAAATTCGATCACCCTTTTCAGCAAAACTCAGGGCTTTTTCGACAGCTTCTTCCATATCTTTTACAAAAACAATCGGCGGTTTTCCATTTTTACTGTCCGCAATCTTTTTTGCCAAAGTATCGAGCTCGGGCTTAATTATATCCGTACCAGTTCCTGGCAACATAATGATCGCTTTTGTATGAGTCGGCAAAATTTTAAACAACGCTGCTGGATCGAGTTTTTTGTCTGAGCCTCCGAAGATGAGAATGGTTTTGGAATCTGACTTATTCCCCGACTTTCCTTCCATCCTTCCATCAGGAAAAGCTTCGAGGGCAGCCACAGTCGCCTCAGGAGTTGTTGCATTTGTATCGTTATAAATATCGATACCTGTATATGTTCGAATATGTTCGAGTCGGCCAGGTGCCGCCTTAAAATGTTCAACAACTTTTTCTATTGTTCGTTCTGGAACTCCAAAGACTTTTGCAGTCGCCATCGCCAACGCAATATTGAGTTTATTATGTTCACCAACAATATGTGGTTTCCAGGAATCCGGCACATCCGAAGTTCGAACAACAATAACTTTTGATTTTGGCTGTGGGCCAAATTTTTTAATGTATTCCATTACTTGCTCACTGACAATCAAACAATCGTTAGCTGTTTGGAATCTATAAATATTGGCCTTATCAGCAAAATATCTTTCAAGATCATTTTGATAATAATTCATATGATCGAACATGAAAGTTGTAAAAACTGCTACCTTTGGAGAAAAACCATCGAATTTTTCAGTGCCCTTTGGGAGTTCAGAATTGTGAGTATTAGCAAAGCCTTGGAGCTGCCATGAATCAAGTTCCAGAACAGCAATGTCGCCCGAGCTAGTTTTGGACAAAAGATCGATGGTCGAAACTCCTAAAATATTTCCACCAATAAAGACCTGATTTTTTTTACAGTGTTCTTTTAAGATCTCGTACACTAAATATGCAACAGTAGACTTTCCACGAGTACCAGTAATACCCACAATATCGGCTTCGGTATATTCAGCAAAAAGAGCCGTACTCATGACGACTGGAATATTGTTTTTTTGCGCCTCCAAAATAAACGGCGAATTCATTGGCACTCCAGCAGCTTTCACGATCATGTCGGCTTTTTGAAAATCCTCCAGACGATGACCGCCGAGCGCAAAATGAATATTTTTAAATTTTTTAAGTTGATCCAAAGATGATTCGAGCTGTGCTTCAGTTTTCAAATCAGTCACTGTTAAATCTGCGTCCGCTTCAGCAAAAAATGCCGCATCACCTACCCCGCGACCCAAAAGCCCCAAGCCCATCAGAGTAATTTTTTTATTTTTAAAAAGACTTTCGAAATTTTTCATATCTCTCAATTTTTATTTGAAATCGTCTGTGAACACGGGGAGATTTGAACTCCCAAGTCTTGCGACATACGCTTCTGAAACGTACGCGGTTACCAATTTCGCCACGCGTTCAAACACCACAGCTTGCTCATTATAAAGACTTTAGAAACAGAAAAATAGTGTGGGCGTATCAGGAGTTGAATCCCGCGGGAACCTTCGGCCTGAAGACCTCGTCATTATAAAGGCTAGCGAGTAGTAATTTGAAAATGAAATAACATTCTGCGTGGGCGTACCAGGAGTTGAACCTGGGACCTCGTCATTATCAGTGACGCGCTCTAACCACCTGAGCTATACGCCCACGCAACTAACTATTTCATTTTCAAATTACTCGAGCGACGACTTTATATAAAACATATCAGTGATGCGCGGAAACCACCTGCAGCTTTGCGCCCGTTAACCCAAACGGGTCTCGATAAATTACCAGAAAAATGGCCTTAAAACAAGCATGACGAGCGAATCTTTAAAATAGAAAGCCCTCTCATGGTTAGAGAGGGCCAGGAAACGTTTTTGATCTTGTGGCAACCTAAGCCGCCCCAAGAAGGCTGAGCAGAACCACATCTGCAGTCAGTCTATGCACCACCCTATTGTCCAAGTCACCCGCGCTGATCCTTCGACGAGCATCAATGACTCGCAGCGCCGAAGTTGCCACAGCTTCATCGACAACAACAGCCCGGTGATCTGACATTCGAACAGAACTCGTTTGTTGGGAGTGCAAAATACGACGACAAGAACAAGACTGAATCGATGACATCCGTGTCATCCCGTCAGTGCTTCCGTGCAACATGGTTTTCTCCAAAAAAGGTATGGAACAGGAACTGGTCAAACAAAAGAGTAACAGTCACGACACGGTATTGTCAAAATTTTATAAAAAGAAACCCTCCCGCGTGTGCGAGAGGGTCGTAAACGTTCCCCTTGAAACTTCCCCTAAACGATTCCCCTAGGGCTTGTTCTGAACCCTTTGCGGTCGCCATGCCCAACGTCTGTTGCTGGACTGAGTAACCCTGCTTCCCCTGAAGACCGCCTTGTTGTTGGGCTGGGTGTGGTGACCACCAACACGACGCACGGACGACTTACCAGATCTACTCATAGAATCTCCTAAAAGGGTGAAAGAAACGCCAAGAACACGCTAATCCATATTTAGGGTACTCCTGTCGCGAAAGCATGTCAAAACAAAACCACCCTCTATAGGGTGGTCGATTGGGCACTGGTATTACGCGGCACCGACACTGACATTGCCACAACCATCACAACGCAAACCACCTGAGGTCCGAGAAGTTAGGCGGCGACAGTTCTTACAGAACATCAGTCGAGTCAGGGACATTTCGACTCCATCGGATACATCAGTAAGTCTAATGACATCCGCAGTATTCGGCCAACCGAAACACAGACAGTCCAGGACATCTGCTGAGATCCCAATGTCCGGCCCGACAAAACCAAACTCTTCAGTTTGATCTTCCAACGGAGCGTCGAGAGAACAACCATCTCCAGCAACTCGTGTCAGTGAAGCTGGAGAAACTCGCTCACGAGTCTTTTCCTTTTTGTTTGATTCTTGACCGAAACGATAGACAACGAAGTACTGCGACATATTCATAGATCCTCCTCCTAAAAACATTGCGTATTCTGTCGAAAAATGTAGCACTCATCGTTGTTGAAGTAAAACAAAAACCACCCGACTTTCGTCGAGTGGTTTTTGAATATTGAAACTAGGCATTCGCCCTTTATTTTGTTCCGTTCATGTTACTGGCCTTTCCCAGAAGTCATGTTGATATGGGTTCACAACAATTACCATCGTGCACTCTATAGAGATGCGCGATACCGACACGTTAACCATTTCATTCAGTGCAAGCAAAGAATGAAACAGAATTTCAAATTGAAATATTCCACGAGCAGCTTCCGCTACCCGTGCCTTGTTACGACTTACTCCCTGTCACCGAATTTACCTTAGGCCGTACGAGACGGACTTCGGGTATCCCCGGCTCCCTTGAGTTGACGGGCGGTGAGTACAAGACTTGAGAACGTATTCACCGCAGTATAGCTGACCTGCGATTACTAGCAATTCCGGCTTCATGGGGTCGAGTTGCAGCCCCCAATCCGAACTGGCGCCCTCTTTATTACGATTGGCTCAGGATTACTCCGTCGCGACGCGTTGTAAGAGCGATTGTATTATGTGTGTAGCCCCGGATATCAGAGGGTCATGCTGACCTGGCGTTA
>JAHFLV010000024.1 GCA_023264565.1 Candidatus Zambryskiibacteriota bacterium | reverse complement strand
TTGGCTATTTGAACGTTGCAGCTAACGGTTCTGCATGGGCAGCTGTTGTCCCCTTAAAGACTGCTCCATCTTCGTATCAATGTGCAGATTCTCTCGGTAATTCTAAGGTTCCAGCAGCTTCACCGTCGACGGCTACAACTGTTTGTCCGTAATTTTAAAATAATTTATGACATCATTCCAAAACTACACAAAAAAAGGTTTTACTTTGATCGAACTCCTTGTGGTTATTGCCATCATTGGCCTTTTGGCCTCGGTGGTTCTTGCTTCGTTTAACACCGCCCGCGCAAAAGCAGGCGATGCTGCGGTCAAAGAAACCTTGGCGAATCTGAGGAATCAGATGGCTTTGTATTATCATGTCAATGGAAATTATGGGCCTGGACCAATTGTCAATGAAAGCTGTGACGATCTTCAAAGTAATGAGATTTTTCTTGCTGATCAGAAAATTAGCGAACTGATTGAGTCAGTAAAAAAAGCTGCGGGATACCCTCCTGTTACATATTGCAATGTTAGCTCAACCCCCTCCGAAAGGTGGATTGTTGTGATTCCTTTGAGGTCACAGGTGGGTGTTAATTGGTGTGTCGATAGTTCTGGTGCCGCAAAAACTACAAATATCATGCCGGCGGTTGGTTCATACACTGAGGTTTGTCCGTAGCTAAGGCAAAAAGATAAAAAAGTTATGATGTATATATTTTTGGCGTTTATCCTGGTGTTTGGAACCTTGATCGGCAGTTTTTTGAATGTGGTTATTTTGCGATACAACACAGGCAAAAATCTTCTTTCTCTCGGATCTCGCTCAATGTGTTTTTGTTGCGGTAAACAGCTCAGCTGGTACGAACTGATACCCGTAGTAAGCTTTATTTTTTTGCGCGCAAAATGTTCTGGCTGTAAAAGCAAGATTTCTTGGCAGTATCCGTTTGTGGAACTGGCGATGGGGGCACTGACCTTGGCAATTTTTCTTAAAAACTTCCACGGAATAGTGGGGGATGCGAGTCTGTTTTTTCTTACTATATTTCAAATCGCTATTTGGGGAATTCTTTTGGTTATTACGGTGTATGACTTTCGACACAAAATTATTCCTGACAGCATGGTGTTTACGTTTGCCTTCTTGGCTTTGGTTGTGCGGTTTTTATTTCCAGATCCGCAGATTTCATTGATGTCCGCGATTGTTGGTGGTGTCGTTTTCTTTTCTTTCTTTGGATTACTGTGGTTTTTCTCAGGCGGTCGATGGCTCGGTTTTGGTGATGCAAAGCTTGTGCTTGGTGTGGGTCTTCTGCTCGGTTTCTCTGGTGGTTTGTCTGCACTCGCATTGTCTTTCTGGATCGGTGCAGCTATCAGTATCTTGCTTATTGGCTTCACAAAACTTATGAAACTGCCCTCGATACGAAAAGTTGTTCAACGAATGGGTTTGCGGACTACCTCCAGTATCCTTACAATGAAAAGCGAGATACCGTTTGCTCCATTTATCATTCTCGGCACCCTCATTGTCTTTTTCTGTCACGCTGATGTTTTTGTTCACGGATCGTTTTTCTAAAAAGAATGAAATATAACAAATCAATTAGGGCGGGATTTACTCTTTATGAAATGCTCGTATGCCTCGCTATTATTTCTATCATTGCCGGTATCGCTTTTTACAGCAACAAACAATTCAAAACAGACATCGAGATTTCAAACCTTGCGTACAAGATGGCGCTTGAGGTTCGTCAGGCTCAGGTGGACAGTGTGAGTGTTCGGCAGTTTACGGATATTTCTGGTCAGCAAAGCTTCAGTGTTCCATACGGTATTCATTTTTCTAAATCGAATCCAAATTCTTTTATTTTGTTTGCTGATGCGGACGGAGATGGTCTATATACTAATAGTTCTGGAGATGAATTCGAATGTGACACCTCTGTTGGTTCAGAATGTGTCGAGATGGTTACCATTGGTCGGAATAATTCAATCAAGGGATGGTGTGGTTTCCTTTGGTCGAACACTTCAGCTACTTGTTTTTATAACGGTGTTGGAAATGATAAACAATATTTGGACATTGCCTTCAAAAGACCTGACCCGGATGCTCGTTTCAAAGCATATGATTCCTTATATGCAGAAAAGGGCGAAATGGGGCCAGTGTGCAACGACAGCTCAAACAATGTTGAATGTACTGGTTGGGCGATTTGTCTCACATCTCCACAAGGTAGAGAAAAACGAGTTGTTGTGTATAACACCGGACAGATTTCTGTAGAAAATACTCAGAAAACAGATCCAATCTGCGGCAATTAAATTTCACGAGAGCAATGCATAAAAACATCCAACAAAAAAGACAAAGAAACACAAGACGAATGAAAAGTGGTTTTTTCATGATCGAATTAATCGTCTCCATATTTATTTTTAGTATTGTTATGACGATTAGCATTGGTGCATTGGTTCAGTCACTCGATGCAAATCGCAAAACGCAGTCTCTTGAAACAGTTTTAAATAATTTGAACGTCGTTTTGGATACGATGACCAAAAATATTGCTGTTGGAACACACTATGAATGTGGCACACTCACTACCATGCCACCCAAACCCCAGGATTGTATTATTGAAGCTGGTGGTGGCAAAGAAATTAGCTTTCTTTTTAATGAAGACCTGGACGGTGATGGTTTGGCAAACGATGTAATTACATATACTCACGAGACTGACCACTTTGGTGGTTATATTTCAAGAACTATTACTTTCGGTCAAAGCTTAAAAACTGAGGGGCCAGTTCGCATGACTGCTCCAGACGTGAACATTACCCAAATGCAGTTTTATGTAACCGGCTCAGAGACCGACGCGAATGGTGATTATGTGCAACCAAAGGTTCAGATTTTTGTAAAAGGTACTGCTCCTGTCGGTCCACGAAACCAGCCGACTGAGTTTAAGGTTCAGACTTTAGTCTCACAACGTATTCCTGATTTTCAATAACATGCAAACGTACTTTTCAATGAAAAAAACACACACAAGGGGATTCACGCTAATTGAATCTCTGGTGGCGATTTCTATTGTGCTGGTCGGCGTGACCACCGTGTTTACAGTGGCTCAGCTGGGTATTTCTTCCTCATCTTCCGTCCGAAGCCGTATCACCGCTATGTTTCTTGCGCAGGAAGCGCTTGAGGCCGCTAAAAATTTGAAAGATTCAAATCTACATCAAATTTCCTCAAATGGAGCCCACATAAATTGGCTCGAGGGGCTGAAGTCTTCAAATGGTGCTGAAATTTGCCCTGACTATAACGGCGACACCTATTGTGGCTTCGATGTTCTCAAGAACACCGGTGATAGCGATATGTTTTTCCAGTGTAATGCCGGTTGTCAGATTTATACAGAGCCGAGTGTTGGTTTGTTTGAGCAGGCGGCGTCTGGTGTACCAAATGGCATTGATACTGGTTTCGTTCGAAAAATCAGCGTGGACGAAGTGGTGCCCGACAAACAAGCAAGAGTTCGAGTGGTCATTTCAAAACCGGGAACCACGTTCCCAGATTTCGAAGTCGTTGGCTTTATATATAATTGGTTCTAATGAATATTAAAAATAACAAAAAAGGAGTCGCGCTTTTCATTGCTGTTATTGCGGTGAGTGCTTTGATGATTATTGCCGCCGCGATTTCTGATATTGCATTTAAGGAGCAAACGATTTCATATTCTGGACGTGATTCAAAAGTAGCTTTTTATGCCGCAGACTCCGGCATGGAATGTGCGCTTTTTTATGACTTGAAGGGTGGAAATGATGGACTCTTTGTGTTTGCAACTTCAAGTGGTGGTGTACGAACTCCGACTCTAAGCGGTTGTACTATGGGCGCTTCAGGAAATCCGATTCCAATCACCCCAAGAACCCAATCAATTTCTGATGCTGCAACCACCACTTTTTATTTTAACGTCGACTCTGCGCCAGCGGATTCTGCAAAAGCTTGTGTTGTGGTTGAAGTGTCCAAAACCTTAAAACCTGGCGGTTCAATCTCTACAAAAATTGAGTCTCGTGGATATAACAACTACTGCACTGGCCACGCATATCCAGATGAGTATGCAAGAAATCTTGAGAGGTCGTTTAGGGTCAACTACTAACAAAATCGCAAACCATTTTTCGAAATAAGCGCGATAAGTCCTGCTGGACTTTCGCTACTCTCGGCGCCTACGCGCCTCCGGAAACTCATTTCTCAAAACAGTTTGCGATTTTGTGATACTTCACCCTTCTAATATATACTTAACCCATGACAGCCGCTTCAGAAAAGCCCAAGAAACCATCAAAAGAGACCATAGAACGCCTTAAAAAGCTCAAAGAAACCGTTGAACATCATCGGTACAATTACCATGTTTTGGACAAAGAAGAGATCTCTATTGAAGCATTGGATTCCCTCAAAGATGAGCTTAAAAAAATCGAAGAAGAATATCCAGAACTTTTGACCGCGGATTCACCAAGTCAGCGGGTGGCAGGTGCCCCCTTGCCGCAGTTTAAAAAAATTACCCACAAGGTTGCGCAGTGGTCTTTTAACGACGCCTTTACTGAAGAAGATATCAGGGCTTTTGATGAACGAGTAAAGAAAAATCTCGCGGCACAGTTGGTGGGTGGTGATGGTAAAAATGCCGCCGCCGACATTTCTCCAGAATATACGTGCGAACTTAAAATCGACGGACTCAAAATTGTTTTGGAATATGAAAATGGTCAGCTCAAAAGTGCGGCGACGCGTGGCGACGGCAAGGTTGGGGAAGACGTGACAATGAATATTCGCACAATCGAATCTGTACCCCTCCAACTCCGTGAACCAATCGATATTATCGTTGAAGGCGAAGTGTGGCTTTCAAAAAGTCAGCTCAAAAAAATAAATATGATGCGCGAGAAAAACGGCGAAGCACTTTTTGCTAATCCTCGAAATGCCGCAGCGGGTTCAGTTCGTCAGCTCGACCCAAAAATTGCATCAGAACGAAAACTCGATATGTTTATGTACGATATTGGAAATATTGGTGATGCAAAAAATTCTACTGCGCAGACAACCGAATCTCAGTTCGAAGAACTTCAGTATTTGCAAAAACTTGGTTTCAAAGTAAACAAACATTTCAAGCTTTGTAAAAACATCAACGAAGTTATTTCTTTTTGGAAAAGTTGGGGAGACAAAATTCACAGTCAGGACTATCAGCTCGATGGTGTGGTAGTAAAGGTGAATAATAAAAAATATCAGGACATGTTGGGATACACCGGCAAGGCGCCGCGCTTTGCTATTGCGTTTAAATTTGCGGCTGAGCAGGTGACGACCATTGTAGAAGATATTGTGCTGCAGATTGGTCGTACCGGTGTCCTTACCCCTGTGGCACATTTGCGTCCGGTAACTGTTGCGGGTTCAGTTGTGTCGCGCGCGACCTTGCACAATGAAGATGAAATCAAGCGCTTGGATGTGCGAGTTGGTGACACCGTAGTAATTCAAAAAGCTGGTGACGTGATTCCTGACATTGTTAAGGTGCTGACCGAAATGCGAACCGGAAAGGAAAAAGCATATGTTTTTCCGACATTTGTGCCTGAATGTGGCGGTGACGGCAGTATCGAACGAGTGCCTGGTCAGGTGGCATATCGATGTGCAAATAAAAATTCAGCTGCGCAGCACAAGCGCACGCTGTACCATTTCGTTTCAAAACATGCCTTCGACATCGATCATCTTGGCCCGCGAAATATCGATCTTCTGATCGACGAAAGTTTAATTTCCAATGCGGCAGATATTTTTGCGCTCAAACGTGGCGATCTCGAAAGCCTACCTCGATTCGCCGAAAAATCTATCGACAATTTGCTCGAGTCTATAGAAAAAGCTCGAAAGGTGAGCCTGGCGCGATTTATCATTGGTCTTTCAATTCCGCAGGTTGGCGAAGAAACTGCCGAAGACATCGCACTTCATTTTAAAACACTCGACGCGATTCGTTCAGCAGAAATTGCTGATCTCGAATCACTCGATGGTGTTGGACCGATTGTTGCAGAGTCTATATATACCTGGTTTCGAGACAAGAAAAATAAAAAGCTTGTCGAGGATCTCATTGCTCAAGTAGAAATTCAAAAAGTAGTGCGACCAGTAGGGGTTGGGGGAATGGGCTCAGCTGCTTCTGTAAATACAAAAGTTTTTGGTAAAACATTTGTGCTAACCGGTTCGCTTAGTGGTATGTCACGAGATGTTGCTAAGAAAAAAATTAAGGAATTGGGTGGCGATGTGACGAGCGCGGTTTCCGCGAAGACTTCATATGTGGTGGCGGGGGAAGAACCGGGGTCAAAACTCGATAAAGCTAACGAGCTTGGCGTCACCGTCCTTTCGGAAGAAGAATTTGTGAACATGCTAACATAAGGGCTATAATAGCTCTTGCTCGATAATGCAATCCAATGATTGAAAAGAAAGACGTAGAAAAATTGGCCTCTTTGGCCCGCATCACCATTCCTGATGATCAAATCGAAAAAGTCCGAAAGGATATCGATACGATTTTGGCGTATGTGAGTCAGATCAACGAAGCTCATGACCTTACATCCAGTGAATACAACTACAATTCTGGTGTAAAAAACTTCATGCGCGAAGATACTGAGCCGCATGAGTCTGGAAAGTTTACCGACGTTCTTTTGAAAAGCGCACCAAAGTCTGACAAAGGATACATCGAAGTAAAGAAAATTCTGTAAAACACTGCGGCGAATAATCGCCGCGCCATCACCATGATCGATCTCAAAACCATGACAATTACAAAGCTTCATAACCACCTCAAAGCGGGGGATTTTTCTGTGAAGCAAATTGTTGATGCTTATTTGAAAAATATTACAGAAAAAGACGGTGAGATCCATGCATTCCTCGAAGTGTTTGATGTTGCCGAACAAGTCGCTCGAGCTCAAAAAATGTTTGATGAAGGAAAGGCTACGCTTCTTACTGGCGTGCCGATTGCTGTAAAAGACAATATTTTAATCGAAGGTCATACGGTTTCTGCGGCTTCAAAAATGCTCGAAAACTATGTGGCAACCTACAGCGGCACAGCGATCAAAAAACTTGCTGACGCCGGAGCTGTTTTTATTGGCCGCACCAACATGGATGAATTCGCCATGGGTAGCTCGACTGAAAACTCGGCTTTTGGTCCAACTAAAAATCCATACGATACATCGCGAGTTCCTGGAGGGTCTTCTGGTGGTTCGGCTGCGGCGGTGGCTATGGATGGTGCGCTGGTAGCGCTTGGTTCTGATACTGCGGGTTCAGTGCGTCAGCCCGCGGCATTCTGCGGTGTGGTTGGTCTCAAAACCACCTACGGTTCAATTTCTCGACATGGCTTAATTGCTCTTGGTTCATCACTTGACCAAATCGGTCCAGTCACTAAATGTGTTGAAGATGCCGAAATTGTTTTTAGTTTCATGAAAGGGCACGATCCGCTCGACAGCACTACGATTCCTGATGCCGCATATGCAGATAAACAAAATTCAAAAATGTGCCAAGTTCGACCACCTGGTTTAACCATCGGCGTTCCTCGAAGTCTGGTTGAAGGGCAGGGAATTGATACAGACGTTCGCAAAAATTTCGAAGAAACAATTGAGCGATTGAAAAAGCTTGGTCACAAAATTGTCGACATCGAACTTCCACATGTAAAATATTCTTTGCCCGCGTACTACATTATGTTGCCCGGCGAAGCGTCTTCGAACCTTGCCCGTTTTGATGGTATGAAATACGGTCTGTATGTTGGTGGCGAAAAACTCCTCGGAGATTATCTCGAAACTCGCGGTGCGGGTTTTGGTCCAGAGCCTCGTCGCCGTATTTTACTCGGTACGTACGTGCTTTCATCTGGCTACTACGATGCCTTTTATAATAAATCTCAAGAAGTCCGCCGTTTGATCGCGAAAGATTTTGAAGATGCGTGGCAGACTGTAGACGTTATCATTACTCCAACCACACCGACTCCGCCGTTTAAACTTGGTGAAAAAACCCAAGACCCAGTTTCTATGTACCTCGCTGACGTCTTTACGGTGCCTTCAAATATCGCTGGTATTCCAACAATCTCTGTGCCGTGTGGAACAGTAGAACGCGAAGGGAAGTCATTGCCGCTCGGTGTTCAGTTTTTTGCGTCACATTGCCGTGAGGATATCTTGTTCAAAATAGGCAAACAATTTTCTGGCGAAGCAGTGTAGAATAGAGAAGAACTTTTAAACGTACTATGGCAGATAAAAAAGAAGGTCCAAGAAAAATTCATCCACTTGAACCCGTTCTTGTGGCATTTATCGCAGCCGCGATCATCGAAGAAATTATTCGACGGCTGACCATATTTTTGTTGGGGCATCGCACGCTTTCTGAATTTTTGCATACGCTGTGGTTGTTTTTGCAGGGTCAAGCAAGTTTCTCTGACCTCATTGGTTCAACCAATAGTCCCGCATTAATAGCATTTTTCTTTTTCCTTAGAATTCTTTCTCTGGCGCTTTCAGCCCTTTTTGCTTGGGGTATCATTTCTGCTTTCCGAAAATACAAGGGTGCAATGAAGAAACTAAAAGCCCCTCTGCATCCACCACATGAAGTTTTCTATGGTGTCGAAATGCCAACTCAACCAGCGGTTAATCCAAAATGGGTGAGAATCATCGAACACGTAAATTCACCAAACCCAAGTGATTGGAAATTGGCCATTCTTGAAGCCGATATTATGTTGGGCGACATGCTTGACCGTATGAGTTATCACGGAGCAACTATTGGAGATAAATTGAAGTCCATTGAACCAAGCGATTTTCCGTTACTTCAGGAGGCTTGGGAGGCGCATAAGATCCGAAACTCCATTGCTCACGAAGGTTCGGATTATACGGTCACTAAACCCGAAGCCGAGCGGGTGATTAAATTGTTCAGGAAAGTCTTTGAAGATTCGAAGTATATTTAATTAAACACACTGAAGTAGTCGCTTCCGGCGTGGGCCCCGCTTCGCGAAACGCCTCCATCGACCACTTCAGTGTGTTTAGCAACGCCTTCTTGTTTCTTCGAAAAATTGTGTTAATATGAAATCCTTAGCGGGGTAGAGTAATAGTATCTCGCCAGGCTCATAACCTGGAGATTCTCGGTGCGAATCCGAGCTCCGCAACACGTATTGGCACTGGTTGGTATAGGTGACGAAAGAAAAAGCCGCTTGGTTTACTCCAGGCGGTTTTTTCTTTGCCAAGATTTTACAAAGATGTGGTACGCTCAGAGCCAGAAAGTTCCTCCAAACTGATCCAAGGAGTTCTATATGCCCCCGATGACACAGGCTGAAATCGAACAGGGTTTGCT
>JAHFLV010000048.1 GCA_023264565.1 Candidatus Zambryskiibacteriota bacterium | reverse complement strand
GAATCATCGTTTCAACTTCGGTTGCATTCTGAGCATCCATGAGTTTCATCCGGAATTCTTTGGCTCCATCCCAAC
The DNA here is from genome assembly GCA_023264565.1 of Candidatus Zambryskiibacteriota bacterium. GTDB lineage: Bacteria > Patescibacteriota > Minisyncoccia > Phycocordibacterales > DATGWK01 > JAHFLV01. Next base: position 2,548 of record JAHFLV010000048.1, on the reverse strand, counting down.
CATTCACATATGCCTTGTAATGCTTTTTCATAATGGCAAAATTTTTTGCACCAATAGTCGTGCCACCCAAAAGTTCTTCAAAAAGTTTGGTGTGCTCAACAAGCACAGCAAGTTTTTCTTGTATAGAAATTTCGCGCGGTGTTTCGCCTTCTTTCAAATGTAGCGGCGCAAATAACCACGGGTTACCGAAAATAGCCCGACCAAGCATGACGCCATCAGCGCCAGTTTCTGCGGCTTTCTGTCGAGCTTCTGCGACACTCATCACATCGCCATTTCCAAAAATCAGCGTTTTTGAGCCGAGTTTATTTCGAATTTCCACCGCTCGTTTTACTTCTTCCCAACGTGCTGGGACTTTAGACATTTCTTTTCGCGTACGCGCGTGCACGGTAATCACCGCCGGTTCTTCAGCCAAAAGTTCTGGGAGCCAGGTGTCGAGTTCGTTTTTATTAAAACCAATTCGCGTTTTAACCGACACAGGCAGGTCGGGTTCGATCTGTTCATCCTTTTCATTTTTCCTGCCAGCAGCACCCGCCTTTGCGGCACGAATGACTTCCCTCGCCCGCTTTGGATTTTTAATCATCGCCGCACCTGCACCCTGCTTTTCAATTCCCTTGTCCGGACAACCCATGTTGATGTCGATACCATCAAAACCAAGTTCGCGAGCAAGCTGTGCGGCTTTTTCCATAGTGTCTGGTCGCGAAGTAAAAAATTGCGCGACGATCGGTCGTTCGCTTTCTGTAAATATCAAATCTTTCATTAAAATCGCTTTGCCTTCGGGGCTCGCGAGCACGAGTCCGTCAGCAGAAACGAATTCAGTCCACGTCACATCTGGCTTGCCGTTTTTGGCGATCACACGGCGAAAAGACGCATCCGTGACATCGGCCATCGGAGCAAGCACAATAATCGGCTTTTTTAATTTTTGCCAAAAGTTAGACATATAATTTTCGCGCACAATTTATATCACAATTCTTCCCTACTGAGTGAGTTCTGCAACGTGGTCAGCAGTCACTACTCGAATATTTCTCTTCACCAATTTCGGAAGTAATTCCTTGAGCGTGTTGAGCGCTCGATTTTCTTGGATACTTACCGCCACATCAGCACAAGCCTTTTCTGCCAAAGCCGCCACCGCCTGATACGTGAACATAGTATGCGAAACTCGCTCAATATCAAATACCGCATGTTCGATGGCGCGAATAATGATCAGTTGGTCTTCACATTCAACAAAAAGTCGTGCAAATTTTTCGAGAAGTTTTGTATCGGGTCGGATAGTCTTTTCGTATAAAGTATCGAGTGAAAAAGCCACAATACTCATGTCTGGTGATGAAAGATACGGCGCAAGAAAAGCCATTGGATCAACCTTATGCTTTTGAGCTGCTGCCATAAATGCCGGAAAATTATTGAAAACTAAAATCAGATCGCCGGATTCAAGTGCCTGAGAAAAAAGCTCGGTCAGGAGAATTTCAAATTGACCTGGCTGTGTTGAAGCCTCATCAATCGAATGAATATCGAGAATCAAAATTTCCTTGTGAGCAATCTGGGGTAACGCAAAGCCGTCTTCAATTCGACTGGTCAATCCAGAAATAACGCTCATGAGTTTGTTTATTTTGTCGGCAATAAGAAGAATTGGCGGATGAGCCTCTCGAGCGAGAATTTTTTCAAGTTCGTCGATTTCCTTTTTGAACAGCACATCACCTTCCTGCTGCTTTGCAAAAGTACCGAATCGTTCCAAAAGACTCGTCTCGGTTTTTGCCCACTCTTTACCAACCGCTTTAATACGTCCAAGAGAATCTCGCCCCCACCATCGAAACATTTCTTTTTTTCGTTCGTATATTGCTGAAATCCATGACGCGGCGGCAATTATTTCTTCGCGCTCGACTTCATGTGCAGAAAGAAAAGCAGAAAAAATAGCATCTGAGTCGTACACAGTCGCTGCATAGCTGCTCAACGTAACCGGTTCAGGAAACACAATAGTTTCTGTATATATTTTTTCTCGAGCTGTAGCCAAAAAACCTTCCATGGCGTCATGAGAAATATTGAGACGCTTCAAAACATCCGAACCAGATCGGGATTTGAGAAAACCGGCAGTGAGATCGGCTGCGTGTGTATGCGAAATAATTTCCAAAACCTCGAACGGTATCGTTTGTTCGTGTTTTTTAAGACCCCATTCATGAATTGAAAAATGTGCACCTTCAAAATAATGAGCGTAATAAAAACAATCGAGCATAAAAATAATGAGCCATGCGGCGGTACCCAAAAGCACCACGGCATACAAAAACTCGATTGGGATGAAGGATTGTTCCTCAAAAAACAAAAGACCCATCATAACGAACGGCAGTATAAGAAAAATAAATTTCTTGGCTTTGGCTCGAGCACCTCGTGGCAATGCGCGTTCAAGTGCGACCAAGCCACTGATTCTGCCCTCTTTTTTTCTAATGTCTGAAAAAATCATGCGAATAGTAATTTACATGCAGTAATTATGAATGCGACCACAATAAGTGGGAGAACGAGCCACACCAGAAACAAAACTGCTCCTGCGATACAGACACCA
>JAHFLV010000005.1:28766-43471 GCA_023264565.1 Candidatus Zambryskiibacteriota bacterium | reverse complement strand
CTGAAGAAAAGTTCTTCGATTGCGAGCACATTTGGTTTCCAGGTTTGGATCAGTTGGGCAATCGCTTCACCGACAATTGCCAGGCGTTTCTCGTGCTTATTTTTTTTGTCGGTTTGCACGCAGTCAGAAAAAAGCAGTTTGGATTTTCCGGCGATTTCTTGTATGAGGGCAACGCCGAGTCGATCATATCCTGGGTCGACGGCGAGTACGATGATGTCGGATTTCTTCATTCAATTTTAGATTTCGATGCAGGTGTTTCGAGTGTGTGGGGGTGAATATTACTCTGCGTTTGTGTACACATCCTGGACTTCGTCGTTTGCTTCGAGTTCGGTTACGAGGGTGTCGAGTTTGGCCACGTCTTCGTCTTCCAAAGCCACCGTGGTTTTTGGCACCCAGCCTGCCTCAAGAGATTTTTCAAAAGCCCACGTTGCTGCACCGATACCAGCAAGACTGAAACCGTTTTTAGAGAGAATAAATTTTATTTCCTGTGCCGCTTTGTTGCGATTGTCGGTAAGTGCTTCGATAACAATCGCGCAGCCGCCCGGACCATACGCTTCGTAGGTGATTGGTTCCATCGCCGCGGCGTTGTCGCTCGATTTTTTAACAGCGCGTTCGATAGCGTCGTTCGTCATGTTCGCTGCTTTTGCTCGGTCGATAACTGCTTTTAAACTCGGACTATTTTTATTTCCACCAGATTTTTTAGCTTCAACGGTAATGAGTCGGGAAAATTTTGAAAACAGCTTGCTCTTTTCGGCATCAGTTTTACCTTTCTGTCTTTTGATTTGTGCCCATTTATTATGTCCGGCCATATATATAAAGTTATCCTTGAAGACGGGGAGAGTCAATAAAAAATTAAGTAGGTTTACTTTTTAATCAAAAAAGGTACAGTTTTTGGCAGATTGTGGTGTGTGCTAAAAACCAAGGTAAAAATTTGGAGGTGTATATGTTGCAACGTGCTGTTAGTACTGATCCAGATAAGCCTCAAAGGGCGCAAGACTTGATCAAGGCTGGAGTGCGTCCGGGTGTGGAAAGCACCCCTCTTTCCACGAACAAGGGACGTCTGAATGCTCAAGAACGCTTCGCAGCAATCCTTGCGCGGATAGCGGTCCCTAAAAAGGGTCATTCCACTCTGGGAAAAAAGAAAAAACCACGGCCGACTGTTCTTGAGGTTGACCCAACTCCGCAAGATTGGGAAAGGGTCTTGGGCTGCCCCTGGAAGGATCCAGAGCGAGCGGTTTTGGTTCGGATCAGGTCACATGCCGAGGATCCCTCCATGCCGCCTGTTTTACGTAAAGAGACGGCTGACTGGTTGGTGACGGCATTCAACTCGAAATTCACTGCGCTCGACTTGCCCTACAGAATCTGGGTTGTAAAAAAGGATGGAGTTCACAGTAGTAAACGTTTTTACGGCCTCTTTATTATCGAACCTGGAACCTAATAATGACAAGTCCAAACCCGCCACTCCGGCGGGTTTTTCTTTTGGAAAAAATAAAATTCTGTCTAGAAAATTAAACTCAGAATTACAGTAACGTGCCGCGATCTTTCGCAGGAGAATCAATGTGTTTGTATGCCGCGTCTGTAGCCATGCGTCCGCGAGCGGTTCGTTCAATAAAACCAAGCTGAAGCAAATACGGCTCGTTGAATTCTTCGATCGTCGCTTCTTCTTCGGAAAGGGAAGCGGCGAGTGTGCCCAATCCCACTGGGCCACCCTTAAATTTTTCTATAATTGTTTTTAAAATTACGATGTCTGAATGGGTAAGACCAAGTGGATCGATACCGATCAATTTCAAAGCTTCGTCGACAGTTTTTTTATCGAGCGGGCGTTTGTGAATTTGAGCGTAATCTCGGCAACGTTTCAAAAGGTAATTTGCGGTTCGTGGAGTGTAGCGGCTGCGTTTGGCAATTTCGCTAATTGCATCATCGCTCGTTTCAATATTCAAAAGTTTCGCGGAGCGGCGAACGATCTGCTCGATTTCTTCATTTGTATAAAACTCGAGTCGAAATATACCGCCGGAAAATCGGCTGCGAAGTGGCGCAGAAATAAGAGCGATGCGAGTGGTTGCGGCCACAAGTGTAAATGGTGCGAGTTCAAGCTGAATAGTTCGAGCCGACGGACCTTTGCCGATGACAATATCGAGCTGGCCGGTTTCCATGGCGGGGTAGAGGACTTCTTCAATTGCTTTGTTTAACCGGTGAATTTCGTCGATGAAAAGTAAATCACCTGGAGTGAGGTTGGTGAGAATCGATGCAAGGTCACCAACTTTTTCAATTGCCGGGCCGGACGTAACTTTCATTTGTACGCCGGTTTCTTTGGCGATGAGGTGGGCGAGCGTGGTTTTTCCCAAACCAGGTGGGCCATAAAAAAGAATGTGTTCAGGAGGATTGTTTCGACCTTTCGCCGCCGCGAGTAAAATGCGCAAATTTTCTTTGATCGAATTTTGGCCGATGTATTCGTCGAACTTTTCCGGGCGAAGAGTAAGATCCAAAAAGGAGGTTTCTTTTTTGGTTTCTTCGGTAGCGCCGACGGTGCCGATGATTTCTTCAATCTGTTCTTCTGAGTTTTCGAGGTCTTTCGGAATTTCTTTCATGAGGCTATTCTACCAGTTTTGGAAATTCATTTATATATAGGACCTTACACCACCGGCATATCAATGACGCGGTTGAGCTCGTCTATAGTAGTAACACCTTGGAGGACTTTAATAACGCCGTCTTGGACGAGATCGAGAATGTTTTGGGTGGCAGCGGCTTTTTTGACTTCGCGCTCGCTTGGATTGCCTTCGACAACCTGTTCGATAGTTGAGTCAGTGAGGATTGCTTCAAAGATACCAATTCGGCCCTTGTAACCTGTGTGATGACATTTGTCGCAACCAACAGCTTCCCAGAGATTGTTCATTTGAATACCGTCGAGATATGTTTTGTCGGCAATGGTTCCTAAAACAAAATCGATAACTTTTTTATCTGCGGCAGAAATAGGAACTTGTTTTTTGCATTCAACACATAGTTTTCGAACAAGACGCTGAGCCATGGCGACGCTCAGAGCAGAAGTAATGACATTTGAATTTACACCAAGGTCGATGAGGCGGGGGAAGGTGCCGGCAGCGTTGTTGGTGTGAAGGGTAGAGAACACCAAATGACCAGTGAGTGCGGCATTCACTGCAACCTCAGCGGTTTCGCTGTCTCGAATTTCACCGACCATGATGACGTCAGGGTCTTGGCGAAGGGCAGAACGAAGGCCTTCGAGGAAGGTGTAATCTTTTTCTGGGTCAGTTTGGGTTTGCACAATTCCCGGCAAATGATATTCGATTGGATTTTCAATCGTAATAATTTTTATTTCTGGTGTGTGGATTTTTTTCAAGAACGCGTACAGAGTTGTGGTTTTTCCAGAACCAGTCGGACCAGTATTCAAAATCATACCGTTTGGTTTGTTGATCAAACGTTCGAGTGTTTTCAATAGGCGTGGGTGAATACCAAGTTCTTCAAGTGGTACGGAAATAGCGTTTGGGTTCAACACTCGAAGCACGATGGTTTCGTTATAGGCGCCCGGCAAAAGAGAAGTACGAATTTCGATTTCGTCATCTTTTACTTTGATGCTGAATCGGCCATCCTGGGCTTTCCCGCGAGTGTTGAGTTTTAGATTCGAAAGAAGCTTGATTCGGGAAATCAAAAGGTTGTAAGTACCCGGATCAAAACCAATAACGTGCGTCAAAATACCATCGAGACGATATCGGAGGCCCACGTTTACTTCTTCCGGTTCAAAATGAATATCAGATGCGCCTGTTGCAAGTGCGCCCGCAATAATTATTTCGAAAAGGCGAGAGATACGATAAATCTTTTTTGTGCCCAACACTTCTTTTATGAGTCCGGCAATGTCTTCGATGGTGTGAACTTTGGTAGAAAATTCCTGAATTTCTTCGTTCGAAATTGTGAGTGCGCCACCCTTGGTTTCAAATGAATATGAAAGATCTTTATATCGTGCCCAGACTTTTTTCAAACTTTCCATCGAAACCAAAAAAATGATTGGTTCGTAGTTTCGACTTTTCAAATCTTCAATGACATCTATAGTCTCAGGATTTTTTGGAGACAATACGCCGAGCTGAATTTTTTTGTCGACAATATTGAAGGGGGCAATATGTGCGGCTCGCGAGGTTTCTTCTTTAATGATTCGCAATGCATCGATATTTACCGGATAGAGTCCGAGATCGAGATAGGGAAGGCCATATTTGGCTGAAAGCATTTGGGTGAGTTCCTCCGCTTCATTTTTTCGGAGTTCGTCGACCCGCTCATTTTGTTTCTCCTCATTAAAATCAATGGACATATGAGCTTATTATAAGCCATTTTTTGACGGATCTATTCTATTGACTTTATAGTATAAATATGATACTATTTATATAGAGTTCGAAACGAAATTTTCACTGAAATACAGCAATTCTTATACGAAAGAGAGGCTAGAGATGCAGAAGTTCATTGCAATGTTGGTGCTTATGACGATGTCGCTCTTGTTGGGCGGCTGCAGCGGCGGATACCTTCATGGTCACATTTTGGGCATGCGAGTGAGTCACTCACCTGATTCGCTCGTTATGGTTCAAAACAACCTCGAGAATCTTGTTTTGCAGTTTCCGTCGGCTAACGGTAACGATGTTCCATTCGTGACGAACAGGGGCGATGATTTTGAGCTCAAGCTCAAGACTGGTCAATCTTGTCAGCTCACGACGAATCACTTTGGTGAGGATGGAAAACTGACGCTCATTATCAAGGTGTTTACCCCTACTGGTAAATATAAGGGAATCGCCCGTCTCGAACTTTCGACTGATGGTTCTTGTAGCAATTACGGCAGGGGTTATGGTTACCATCTGTCTACTCAAACCTGGGTTGTCCGGAGTTACGAGCCCGCTGCTTCTGAGACAGAGCGTCCAACGTTTGGTACATTGTTCTAGGATGGCCCCCACGCAAGGCCCGTCTGTGTGTTGCATGTGCAGCACCAGGCGGGTCTTTTTTCTTGTCTGCAAGTTCTTGGTTTAGGGTCGCGTGATACAATTTGCCTATGAATATTGAGGGAACAGAGGCTTTTGCTAAAGAGTTTGTGGGACAGATTTTGGAAAAAGAATCTGCTGCACACAAGGCTGGCCGGGCAACGGTTGTTGGTTTGTATGGCGACCTTGGATCTGGCAAAACAACTTTCATGCAATTCTTTGGCCAGGCATTGGGCATTAAAGAAAAAATCCTCAGCCCAACCTTTGTTATTGAAAAAATATATAAAATTGGCGGTGTGAATGTAGATGGTTCTGAGTCTCAAAAAAAATTTGAACACTTAATTCATATCGACGCATACCGACTCGAAAGTGAAAATGAATTGGTCACGCTTGGTTGGCAAGAAATTATTTCAAATCCAAAAAATCTTATTTGTGTTGAATGGGCAGACAAAATACCTGGCATTATTCCAAAAGATCACGTTCGTTTGAAGTTTGCTCATCGTGAAGAGGGGAGTCGAATGATAGAAGTAGAATTAGCGAAATAAAAATGATTAGCCGCGAACATAAAAAAAGACTGGTGCTCCTCGATGCACATGCGATTATTCATCGTGCGTATCATGCTCTGCCGGACTTTTCTTCTTCGAAAGGGGAACCAACTGGCGCGCTCTATGGTTTGGTGGCGATGCTTATAAAAATTTTAAATGATATTCAGCCGGATTTTATCGCGGCATGTTATGACGTACCGTCGCCGACCCACAGGCACGAAGTGTATGAAGAATACAAAGGTACTCGCAAAAAAATAGACGATGCGCTGATTGCGCAGCTCATTCGTTCAAAAGATATTTTTGAGGCGCTCAATATTCCGATTTATGAAAGTAAGGGTTTTGAAGCCGACGATGTGCTTGGTACTTTTGTTGAACAATTGAAAAATAACGACGATATTGAAATTGTCATTGCCTCTGGTGACATGGACACATTACAGCTCGTGTCTGGAAAAAAGGTTCGCGCGTATACACTGCGAAAAGGCTTGAATGACACGATTACTTATGACGAAGCGATGGTGAACGAACGCTTTGGTTTCGGTCCGGAACTTTTGCCCGACTACAAAGGTCTTCGCGGCGATCCGTCCGACAACATTATTGGCGTACCGGGAATTGGTGAAAAAACCGCGACCGCACTTATCCAAAAATTCGGCGCGCTTGAAAACATTTTTGAAAAAATAAAAGCCGCGGAAAAAACAGGGAAGAAGGGTATAGATGGTCTTTTGGATGCTGCCATCAAGGCTCGCACAATTGAGCTTTTGAAAGCTCATGAGGACGAGGCTCGCTTTTCAAAAATGCTTGCAACCATCCGCCGCGATGCTCCTGTGACTTTGGTGTTACCAGAAAAGCATTGGAAAGAAATGATTGATCTCGAAAAGGTGAAGAAGCTTTGGGATGAACTCGAATTTCGATCTTTGATGGATCGCTTGAAAACTCTTTTGAAAAATTCTGGCGCGGATGCTTCTGTGCAAAAAAGCATTGCTTCCAGTCCTGCTAATTCCGAGGGTGCTTCGAGTGCTTCTCCGGTGGTTGCGGGCAAAAAAACCAAAGCCACAACAAAGGCTTCAAAAAAGTCTGACGCAGCTGACCAAAATCAAAGTCTTGGAATCGAACTTCCTCCAGGAGTTTCTCAGGAGGAGCTCAATAAAGTAGCGCTCGCACTTTGGGTGGCAGATTCAAACAACAGCAATCCGGGTCTGTCGGATATTCTTGCGTATGCAAATACTGATTCTTTTGAAGAAGCGAAAGCTAAAATTATGGCCAAGCTCGCCGAAGGAAAAACTGAAAAAATCTACAATGAAATCGAAATTCCACTTGGTTCAGTCATTAAAAAAATGGAAGAACATGGAGTGAAAATCGATACGAAATATCTTAAAGATCTTTCTGTTGAGCATCACAAAACCCTCGACGCATTGCAGAAAAAGATTTGGGAGCTTGCCGGTGAAGAATTTAATGTGAATTCACCTAAACAATTGGGTGAAATTTTGTTCGGAAAAATTTTGCTTCAGACAAAAGGTAAAAAAACGGCGAGTGGAAACCGTTCGACCAAAGAATCTGAACTTGAAAAAGTTCGTGACGCGCATCCGATCGTGCCTTTGCTTTTGGAATATCGCGAGCTTCAGAAACTTCTTTCGACCTACATCGACAGTATTCCAGAAAAAGTTCGTGCAGACGACGGCCGACTCCATGCCAGATTTATTCAGACGGGTGCGGTGACTGGCCGTCTTTCTTCTCAGGATCCAAATTTGCAAAACATTCCTATCAAAAGCGAACTCGGCAAAAAAATCCGAAATGCTTTTATTGCTGAAAAAGGTTTCAAACTCGTAGCGTTTGATTATTCTCAGATTGAACTTCGTATTGCAGCCTTTCTTTCTGGTGAAGAAAAGCTCATCGATATTTTTAAAAGTGGGGGAGACATTCATGCCGGCGTTGCTTCTGAAGTGTTCAAAGTGCCGGTTGAAAAGGTGGATTCTGAAATGCGTCGCCGAGCCAAGGTGATCAATTTCGGAATTTTGTACGGCATGGGTGTGAATGCCCTCAAAGCAAATCTTGGCACTGGTCGTGACGAAGCCGCAGCTTTTCATGAAGAATATTTTAAAAACTTTTCGACTTTGGCTGCGTATTTGGAAAAAACTAAATACGAAGCGGCAAAATGTGGATACACCGAAACTTTTTTCGGTCGCCGCCGATACTTCCCGGGTCTTCGTTCTAAGTTGCCATTCATCCGGGCTTCGAGCGAACGTATGGCGATTAATGCGCCGATTCAGGGGACAAGCGCTGATCTTATCAAACTGGCGATGATTAAAGTCAACGATTTTATTGAAAAAGAAAAATTGAATAACGATGTGCGAATGCTTTTGACTGTGCACGATGAATTGGTTTTTGAAATTAAAGACAGTGTTGTTGAAAAGGTGCGACCAAAAATAAAAGAGGTGATGGAGCATCTCATTCCGCTTTCCGAAACAAAAGGTGTGCCGATTATTGTTTCAAGTGAAGTTGGGCAAAATTGGGGCGAGATGCAATAAAATGATTTACTTCGTCACAGGAAAAGAGCGGGAAGGGGTGCAGAAAAAACTGCATGAACTTACTGCGGCCCTACAGAAAAAGCGACCAAGCGCGCTTCTATTTAGAATGTCTGCCGATGAATGGGATTCTAATGCCTTTGATGGAATTGCGACGGGGCAGGGACTTTTTGAGCATAAATATATTGTTGTGCTCGACGGATTGTTTGCACAGGAAGAAGCGGCGGCATATTTAGAAGACAAGCTCGATGAACTAATCGCTGCCGATCATGCCTTTCTTTTTGTTGAATATTCGCCAAAAGCCGCAACCAAAAAACTCCTTGAAAAGAAAGCAGAAAAAACCTGGGAAGTTGCAGATGCGGCGTCTGTGGGTAAAAAAGAAGCTTTTAATATTTTTTCACTGACGGATGCACTTGGAGAGAGAAATAAGGCTCGGCTCTGGGTGCTCTATCAAAAAGCCTTAATGCAGGGAAGTGAGCCTGAAGAAATACATGGTATTTTGTTTTGGCAGATCAAAAGCATGCTGGCTACTGCCCAGAGTAAAACCGCTGAAGACGCTGGTCTCAAACCATTTGTGTGGGGTAAGGCTCAGAAGTTTTTGAGAAACTATACTCATGACGAACTCAAAAAAATATCGAGCTGTATGGTTGGTTTGTACCACGGCGCGCGACTCAATGGCACTGCCTTGGAAGACGATCTTGAAAGTTTTTTGCTGAACTCGATCGTAAAATAAGCTGATTGATGTGGTCTCGAAGAGAACTGCGTGTTTGTTTTACGAAATTGTAACTTGTATCATTTGACATATTTAAATTTTAATTTATTATATTTCCAGATTGTTCTGAGTCTAAGTTGCTGACCGTTCAATTAAACCAATTGAGGAGTGTAAATGGCCAAAAAAATTTATTTTGGTAGTCGCCGGCCCAAGTCGAAATTTTTTAATGTTGACTCACTTACGGGCCAGGTTCCACAAGTTGGTCCAATAAACGGAGCCACGGCTCAATCAATTCCAAAAAAGTTGTTGTTGAAACTGAACCGGTAGATATACGGCGGTTGCTGGATGTGTCATCTAAAACCAACTCCAAAAAGAAGCCGACAGCCAAAAAAAATGAGGAATGTCTTTGTCGACGTTGTCGAACACCAATTCCAGGTGATCGTGGCCCTTACTGCGATCCTTGTCGCATCTTCACTCAGAGCAGAAGAGACATGGAACTCGGTGTTTCTCATGTGTATACAGGTCCGAAAGGCCAACTTCGTGAGGGGCGTGATCGAACCGGGGTAATTAAGGGGATTGAATAGGGGGAATCAGGGAGCTTTGTGATTTATGAGCGCGTTGTATGACGCGCTTTTTCTTTTGTTTTTCCTGAAGGAAAAACATAACCCCGCCTCGGCCAAGTATCAAAAAACCCGGACTAGTCCGGGTTTTTCTCTCTTGTCCGCCCAGCAGGGATCGAACCTGCGACCAAGTGCTTAAAAGGCACCTGCTCTACCGCTGAGCTATAGGCGGATATGCGCACGTACGCACTGTGCGTATGAAATATATACCAAATTTCCTGAGAAAGTAAACCTGCGACCATGCGACCAGCTCTTTTACAGAGGCAAATCGAATGCCATAAGGCCAGCACCGAGCAAAAGGAGAGAAACACATATGACTGACAAAAAGATCAGGATCCACATTTCATGAAGACCAAGGCGGGCGGTGCGGTTGCGCTTGAACCACTCTGCCCACATAAACGCAATAGCGACAATGACTGCAACCTGGGTGAAAAGACCGACAAAAATAAAGGCACCAATAGCAACTTGGAGTTTGGCTAATACTGGGGCGACTGGAACGTTGTGAAATCGAAAATCATTCCACAAACTGTTCCATGCTGGAGCGTCTTCTTTGTGACGACGGAGACCGACCATAATGAAATATGCACCGACTGTGATCCTTAGAATAAGGGGAGCGAATAATGTGTAGGTGAATAATTCTGGAAATATTGAAAGCATGCAACGAGTATAGCAATTTTTCTTTGGTCGTAAAAGTAGTACTATGCCTGCATGAAAGACACTGCTGCCGAAAAACAACTAAAGAAGCCGTCGAGCATCAGTGCGATCCTGCACGACATCAGAAGTTCTCACAATGTGGGTTCGATGTTTCGAACTGCGGATGCACTCGGAGTCGAAAAACTATTTTTAACTGGCTACACTCCTGCACCGAAAGACAAATTTAACCGGCCAAACAAAGAAATCAGCAAAGTTGCTCTCGGTGGTGAAATGACCGTTGCTTGGGAATTCTCAGAGGATGTGTTCGATGTCATTAAAAAATTAAAAAAAGCTGGAGTTGAAATTGTTGCGATCGAGCAAAGTTCAAAATCAGTCGACTACAAAGATTTTTCTCTTTCTGGTCCCACCACCTTTATTTTTGGAAATGAAGTCGATGGGGTGCCAGAAAAAATTCTCGATCTTTGCGACAAGATTGTTTCAATACCTATGAAAGGGAAGAAAGAATCTCTCAATGTGTCTGTGGCTTTTGGAATCGCTCTAGCGAGAATTACTAACGCTTAATAACAACGCGCTGCCTTTTGTGTCGCTACTGGTTGTATTCAACTGTATCGACAACTCGTCCATATCGATCAATAAGCTGAATCTTTTCGTGTCGATCTCGCCATAATATTTTTGGTTGAGCAGGATAGATACGCCACTCTGTTTCAAAGAAATCAGAATCGTTTTTATGCGCCGTAACGCAACTTTCATAATTTACGTTTCTCAAAAGATAATTTTTGCAGCTTGCGCCAAGCGTCTCCCAGAAATCTCTTTCTTTTGGAACTTCGCATCTCGGCAGAGTATCAATATAGTCTAAACACTCATCGGTAAGATTTGGGACGTTTGAGGTGGTGTCATCGATAATCGCAGGGCATTTGTTGTGCAAAGCTGGTTCAAAATTTCTGCCTTCAGAGAAAAAGCCGGTGCATTTATTTAATCGAAAAGACGTATTAATTGGCGAAGTGTAATCGCTAATGATGATGCGTGCGCCGCGGGAAATAATAATCGGTGTCTGATCTCTAACTCCAACATGGGGGATAATCGCTGCGCCACCAATGACAAACTCATTACCTGTAACGGTGCTGCGAAGTTTCCAGCCAGTAATGTTTACGATCTCATTTGTATCGAGATTTGTGTCGATGTATACGCGCTCGTCAAATGTTTCTCTGTCGCTAATACTTGAAATCCATACGCGATCTTTGTAGTCGAGCGGTGCTTGATCGTAATTACTGCCCGATGAATATATATTTTCCCCACTTGAGCTTGTATTTTCCGTTACGAGTGGATGTAGTCCGTTATGCTTAAAAATACTGCCCTTTGTGACGATGATAATAATGATAATTGCGATAATAAGAATGATGCCAACGTTGTCTTTCATGATGAGTTTTTATTTCTTTTTGTTGCTGGTGAAACGTGTTTGATGCTTCGAGCAAAAGTGGGCGCTTCGACCACCAATTTTCAATCTTTGAATTATACCTCCACAGCCGCGTTTTGCGCAGACTTCGCCTGTATGGCGGTATGCGTGGTGTTTATTTTGGAATTCTCCCGGCACCCCGTCGATATTGCGATAGTCTGATTCAGAATCGCCGCCGAAGTGTAAGCCGCGTTCGAGCACGATTCTCATTTCTTTGTAGAGAGATTTGAGCGAGTGGTTCATGCTTTGGTTCGCGCTATTTTTAGGTATGGCCGCAGGGGTAGAAAGGGGATGAATACCAGCCGCCCAAAGCATTTCATCTGAATATATATTACCGATACCAGACATTAGGCTTTGATCCAATAAAACTTGTTTGATTGCGGTGTTGGGTCGCTTTAAAATTTGCTCGCAGAATTTTTCAAAGGTGAAATTTTTTGCCAGAGCATCTGGACCAAGTTCTGCGATATCGGGAAGGGTGTATTTTTCGCTTGTTGGTACCACAAAAACCTTTGCAAACTTTCGCATGTCGGAAAAAGCAAGTTGTTTGCCGTCAGAGAGGGAAAAGACTAAACGAAGGTGTTGATTGAATGGGTCATGTAAGGCCTCATTCGCCGCATTTTTGTCTGGTCGCCATATTTCTTTCCCGCCATCTTTGTGTAGATTATACGAACCATACAAAAGATGCCCCGTCATTTTCATATGAATCAAAACAGTGTGTTGATTCGAAAGATCTATAAGAATATTTTTGCCACGGCGCTCGGCTTTCAGAAATTTTGCCCCAGAAACTACCGCCCGGAAATTTTTAAAATAGAGCACATTTTTAATATTGTCTTTGCCCGCATGAGACGCGCTGTTATAACTCGACCAAATGTCGGTAATCGTGAGGTTTTTGAGTCGAAGATTGAGGCCATCGACTGTGGTTTGGACTTCGGGAAGTTCTGGCATGCGCTCAGTGTAATGTAATAGATCTAGTGAATCAATTTGACCTTTCCGTCTCTTTTTTGAAGTTCTTCGCGAGCCACCTCGACATCGCTCCAAGGAGTTTTTTTGCCGTTGGCTTCCATGATGTACGGGTCAGTGCCTTTTCCAGAGATTAAAACTACATCGCCTGTGCGAGCGTATGAAATAGCTTTCGCAATTCCTTCACGACGGTCCATGATCATGTCGCATGGTTTGTCGGTAATTGCCGGGCGCATTTCGTTCAAAATTTTCTGCGGATCTTCATCATACGGATCTTCGTTCGTGAGAATTATTTGATCACAATAATCATTTGCGACTTTAGCCATACCTGGACGTTTCCAAGTATCGCGGCCGCCACCGGTGTTTCCAAGGACGCAGATTTTGCGCCGATCGGGAAAGGCTTGGTAGAGTTTTTCGAGTGAGTCGATGGTGTGAGCATAATCGACGATGACTTCAAAATCTTGGCCAGCATCAACTTTTTCGACTCGACCGCGAATCACGTCGACGGTTTCTATTGCATTTTTAATTACGTCATTTGAAATTCCAATGGCTTTTGCAAATGTTGCGGCTGCGAGGCAATTGTAGATATTAAAAAGACCAACAAGCTTCGGTTTAATTTTTGCGCCGTTGAAGGTAAAGAAAGTATCTTTTTCGGCGACAGAATATGGCTCGACGTCACGGAGGGAATAGAGAATTTTTGTGTCAGCCTTAAGAGCTGTAAAATGAAAAGCTTCGGGATCGTCACCATTGATGATCGTCATTTTGTTTGGCTTTTTTGAAGTTTCAATAAGTTGTCCAATAGAAAGTTTTGCGTCGCGGTATTTTTCATATGAACCATGAGACTCGATGTGCTCTGGAGAAATATTGGTGAAAATAAATGCGTCGAGGTCGATCCATTTATGGCGGAATTGTTTCGCGCCTTCAGATGTCATTTCCACCACCACGTGTGTGCAGCCGGCCTTGCGAGCGTCAGAAAGAAAATTCTGCATGAAAAAAAGTCCGGGCATCGACATCTTGTAGAGATTCTTTTTTGACTCATCTCCAATTTTGAAACGAATCGTATTTGAAAGTGCGGTTTTATATCCCGCCTTTTCTAAAATCGCATTTAAAATTTCTGTGGTGCTGGATTTGCCCTTGGTGCCGGTGACCCCAATGACATACATGTGTTTAGCGGGGAAGCCATGCAAAATCGCGCCGGTGAGAGAAATAAGGTAGTGGTAGAATGGCTGAAAAAATTTAAATACTGGGGCCGGAATAATTTTTCTTAAAAGAGATTTCATATGTTTGTGCTATTTTTTTTGCGAGAATTTATTTTTTTCTTACTTCGTGCCGCCCAAAATTTTAAGTGCTTTTTTCACTTTCTCACCGGCCGAAAGCTGTTCGCCACCGTCTGCTGTGATTTTTTTGAGAGATTCGCGAGCTTCGCGTTCTGAATATCCAAGTGACTTGAGTGCTTCGAGTGCGTCGGTTTCGCCGGTAAGGTCGCTTTGTTCGCCGTCGACACCGTCGATCGCTGAAAGTTTTTCTCTAAGTTCAAGAATAATTTTTTCGGCGATTTTTCTGCCGATACCGGAAACCTTGGTGAGGTAGGCCATGTCGCCAGAAGACACTGCTCGGCGAAGAGTCTGTGGAGTAGCCACGTTAATTACTCCAAGGCCGGTCTTTGGACCGATACCAGAAATGTTAATGAGAAGCTCAAAAAGCTCGAGCGACTCCATGTTTGCAAAACCATAGAGGTCGAGGGCGGTTTCTCGGACAGCGAGGTGAGTAAAAAAGGAGGTTTTTGCGCCAGTTTTGAGGCCGTTTAAAATATCATCAGTGGTAAAAACCTTGTATCCGACGCCACCAACATCCAAAACACAGTATCGAAGGCTTTTGTCTATAACTGTGCCGGTTAGGTGAGAAATCATGACGGAATCATAACAAAATTTGTCTCCCGTAGCGACATATGGTACAGTACCCGTCACATATGCCGATAACAGAATCAGCTAAAAAAGCATTACGAAATTCTCGCCGAAAGCGAAGTTTTAATATTGCTCGAAAAGATACACTTTCTGATGCTACAAAGAAGTTCCGAAAGCTCATTGCTGCCGGAAAAGCTAAAGAAGCTCAGGCGATGTATTCAACTGTCGAACAAGCTATCGACAAAGCAGGCAAGACCAATCTTATTAAAAAGAACACCGCGAGCCGAAAGAAATCTCGCCTCAGCGCACTTTTGAAGAAAGCTCTCGCAAAATAAGGCCGAAAAATTAAAACTGAAGAATTAAAAAAC
>JAHFLV010000005.1:0-28756 GCA_023264565.1 Candidatus Zambryskiibacteriota bacterium | reverse complement strand
AACTCCCCGATCGGGGGAGTTTTTTGTTGCTTATTTAGAAATTCCAAACATCGAAGGCATGTTTGACCGCAGTGAGCCAAACAATGTGAGATGCTGCTGCGCCAATGATGAAGCCGGTAAGGGAAGAGGCGACAGTTCGGCCAATCTTATGTTTGTATGGTCGGTTGTCGTAACAAATAAAATCTCTAAATAAATTTTTCATGTGAGTCTGTTTATTGGTAAATAAGTTCTTCTCTATTGTAACGTAATTTGAGATCAGCAAACCATTCTTGTTCGTATATAGACAGTTTGTTTATTTTGTGTTATTTTATTTCCAGATAACGCACAATCACAGAATTTCAAAAACATACAAGGAAGGGGGTTCATGTGACGCACCGTTCGAGAGTTGGTGGTATGGATTTAGATTTAGATTCGGTAAGGCCAAAATCTGGCGTGATTCTGGCGGTAATGTCCTACGGGTACTACCGGGGTAGGGACGACATGAGTCCTGGCGCGCGTGGTTCGGTTGGACGTTTACGGGTTGTTGAGGACATGTTGGCTATGCATTGGATGCCAACCAAAAATCTGCTTGCGGTTTTCCCTCAGGGAGCCAGCAAGGATGACCCTATGGCCAAGCACTCAACGGGTCTTGGTCAGATGATGGCACGGGCCATGCAAGAGTTTGAAATACTTGCTGAGGTTCCGGTCGTATGTCAGCCAATGGGATTCGGAACGATCGATGATGTTCAAAATGCCGTTCTGTTGGCAAGTTGTCAGGGGTATACCGGCACCGAAATCTATTTTGTGAGCGATCCGGTACACATTCAGCGAGTCGAGCTCATTTGGAATCTTCTTTGGAAACAGGATGAGCTGTTCCGAAATTGGACACCACACTTCATTGCGTCGCCGTACCACAACATGTCGTTTCGGGAGCGGAGGATTTTAGAGCCGCTCAAACGGCTTTTGACCCCGCGAAAGATTCAGGCGAAAATGAAAGTCTCAGAAGTAGTCTGATCCACGCAAGCCCAGGAGAAAACTCCTCGGGCTTTTTATTTTAAAATTCCAAATCAGGTGTCTCTCTAGTGCCCCCGCCAGGAATCGAACCTGGATCGCAAGATCCGCAATCTTGCATTCTATCCGTTGAACTACGAGGACAAGCTTCGATAATGTACTACAAAACCCGCGCTTATCCAATATGTATGCGTATCTGTACAAAAACAAACTAAAAACCGAGATATTCCATGAGGAGCTCGAAAAGAGGTTCGGTTTGTTCAACCTCAGGTAATTTTGTTTTAAGAAATTCTCTGAGTTCGGCTTTTTCTTCTTCGCTCAGCTGGTCCACTGGAACAATAATGTGTGACATGAAGGTTCGACTGGTTTGTATCAACATGCGAGGTTGCGCATTATGTTCGATCCAAAAAGATTTCAGAGTTGAATATGAGAAATGATATTTGCCGATGGTAATTCCAGCGTCGCTGATTTCTACATCGTGCTCTTCGGGTTTTTTAGCAGCGTGGACGGTTAAAGAAAATGCCGCAAGAACAATGAGAATAGCAAAAAGAATATTGTTGAAAATAATTGCTGTGACTGCCGCAGAAATAGCAACGATGCCAACAACCCAATACCAGTCGGATGATTTGTGTTTGTAATGGTACTGAGGGGCGCGAAAATGATACAAGTTCATGCATAAATTGTAGCATGGGCAAAAATAAAAAAGCCCGGCAATCCTCCAGTGGTGAAGAGGACTACCGGACTCGAGAAAGGAGTACAGAGTTGTTCTGTGCAGAAGTCTATCTCGCAGACCAATTTTTTGCAAAAACCTGCAGATCAGTAATATCAACGATACTGTCATGGTTGATATCGGCCGCACAAATAGTTGCTGCCACAGACATTTTTATAATTACTAACTACATAGCCACACCAAAGATTCGAGCTTTTTCACGCTTTCGCATAGTGAAGTAAGAAGCGGCCAAAATGATGAGACTAACAAAAGCGGGGAAGATCATCATAAATGCAGCACCAACCGCGAGCATCGAAAAGATCGCGCCCAAAATGTCGATAGTGATACCCGCGTATGCCCATTCGCGGAGAGTTGGAGAGAATCGCTGCAAGATTCCAAAAGCGCCGAGAAGCTTTGCTGCGCCGAGAATGGTGAGAAGGTAATAC
Organism: Candidatus Zambryskiibacteriota bacterium; assembly: GCA_023264565.1. GTDB lineage: Bacteria > Patescibacteriota > Minisyncoccia > Phycocordibacterales > DATGWK01 > JAHFLV01. The sequence continues at coordinate 26,611 of JAHFLV010000005.1, read as the reverse complement.
GGATAATGGAGGAAATCCATAACACCCATTGAAGCTGCGTCACGAGTGATTTCAGAATAGCCCCCGTAAATAAATGAAAGTGCAAAGAGAACTGTGGTGATCCAATAAATAATATTTGTAGATTTTTTCATGAAAATAAATTTAAATATACGCAATAACTATATCAGAACTTTGTGCGGTGGAGGTGAGATTCGAACTCACGACACCCGTAAGGATGTGACAGTTTTCAAGACTGTTGCTTTAGACCGCTCAGCCACTCCACCGTATTCGCACTTTTTGTCCTGCGCTTCGCACGCGATACTTATTCTATTTCTACGTGCTCCTCAATTTCTTCTGTTTCAGTTTCTACAACAAACTTTCTTGCGATGAAATAGATATAGACCATCTCAAGAATTCCGAGTGTATTGGTGACCAAAATAATCACGAACCACCATTTGTGGGAAAGCCGTCCTGCTTTCCAAAGTGCCAAACCTTTCCAAGCCATCATCCAGGCGATGATCAAAAACAAAATCAATGGATGATTGAAAACGTAGTTGAGAGCCACTGAATCTTTGAATAACTGGGTTTGGTCCATGTTTTTAAGGTGCGACGGGTACACGCTTGCTCCGTGCGCCTGTCTACTATACCGAAATTTCGGCCGTAATCAATATAATGTAGAATAGCCGCATGTCTAAATATATGGGAATTGATTTTGGTTCGAAACGCGTTGGCATCGCCCTTTCAGATGACGGTGGCACGATCGCTATGCCAAAAGCCGTTTTGCCAAACGACCGAACTCTTTTTGGTGAAATAAAAAATCTCTGTGCCGCGCGAAATGTCGAGGAAATTGTTATGGGAGAGTCGAGAGATTTCAAAGGCAATGCTAATCCGATCATGAAAGATATTCTTTTTTTCAAAGGTGAACTTGAACGCGAACTGCATTTGCCGGTCCATCTCGAACCCGAATTTTTAACTAGTCACGAAGCGGCACGCACACAAGAAAATCAACCACTCCTCGATGCCTCTTCTGCTGCGTTGATTTTGCAAAGTTATATTGAGAAGGCGAAACATAAGAAATAAGAAACACCACTCTTCCGGAGCACGCATAAAAACCACCTTCCGGTGGTTTTTTGCTCCCTCTCACCCTCGCATACTTTTATTTCACAAAATGGTAGTTGCTCGGGTTCCGACAGTCTCCGTCTGAGTGGTGTTTCTTATTTCCATAATTTGTCTATCAGAAAACCAACAGTGTTAAGAAATGACTCTCGGAGGTCGCGAAGGCGACCGAGATAGAGCCAAAATTTCAGTAGAAATTTATGGCGTTCATTTCGCAGCACTGTTGGTTTTCTGTTGGTGTATAATTATTGAAATGAAAAGCAAGCGTTTCTTTGATTTTTTTCCACCACCGACCTTTCTCACAATGCCAGCGGCAGGCATCTCTATTGAAAGCGATGCACTTCGAGTTATTTCTTTTGAAGAAAAACACGGACATCGCACACTTTGTATTTCTGCAGAAATTCCGCTCGATAAGGGCGCGATTGTCGACGGTGCGATTGCTTTGCCAGACAAAGTTCTCAAGGCTCTCCAGAAAATCCACGACGATCACGGAGTACGTTTTGCTCGAGTTTCAGTCCCAGAAGAAAAAGCCTATGTATATGAGTCGGTGATTCCAATGCCTGAAGATGGGGAGATTCGAGATGCGGTTGAATTTTCTCTTGATCAAAATATTCCGATCACAGCATCCGAAGCCGTTTTTGATTTTGCGGTTATCGAAGGTCCGTTTACAAACAACGATGTGTTGTCGGTCCGGGTGGTGGTCATTGCATATCCAACCGAAATTGTTTCGACCTGGGTTGAACTTCTTAAACAGGCGGGGATCACTCCGCTCGCCATGATGCCCGAGTCACAGGCTATTGCTCGATCGCTCGTCCCAACTGACGACAAAAAAACGTCACTCATTGCTCATTTTTTGAAGGAGAAAACTGTGATCGCCATTGTTTCTGGAGGTTTCGTACGTTTTTCAACTACCGTGGCAAATGCACTCGACAATGCAAACAAAATTCTTGATTCTCATGAAGGAGAAAAAATTGCTGAGTCTGTTGAGTTGCTTGCGGTGCGAGACGAAGTAAAAAAAGTATACGCATATTGGATGTCGACTGGGGGAGCGAAGTCCCGCAAAGATCCGTCCGCAGTAAAATCTTTGATCGTTTCCGGTCATGTTGCACATATGTCTGACGTCTCTGATTATCTCGGCAAGCACGTTGGTGTGCCGGCGTTTTTGGGAAGTGTCTGGCAAAACGTGTTTTCTTTGAATGATGTTGTGCCAACAATTGAGTTTGAAGACTCGCTTCGATATGCGGCAGCGGTTGGGGCCACTTTTCCATACTGACCCCAAAAATTTTGCTGATATATTTCACACATGTTAAACATTCTCTCAAACGAACAAAAAGCAGTAATAAAAAAAGACTACACAATGCGTAGAATCGTAGTCTGTTTATGGCTTGCTGGTTTCGCTTTAATAATCTCTATTCTTCTTTTGTTGCCGTCGTATTTTCTCTCTCAGGTTCGAGCGAACGAAGCACGAGCCGAACTTGAGCGTTCAAAACATGTGCTTGATACCGAAGTGCAGCCAGAAGATGTAACAAAGGAAATCACAGCCGCACTTCGTAATGCCAATGACCTTAAACCGTTTACGCAGCCGTTGTCTGTGTATCAGTTGGTAAGAGTTTTCGAAAATAAACCAACGGGAATAAAAATAACCAACATTTCCTTTACGAATGGTGCGCCAGAGCAGTCGAAAATTATTGTTGAAGGTAAAGCTCCCAACCGCGAAAGTCTGACAACCTTTGGAGATTTGGTTGAGGGTCGAGCGGAATTCGCGTCGGTCGAATTGCCGGTTTCAAACTTTGTTAAAGAAAAAGACATTGATTTTTCTATGACGATAACCGTGAAATAACGCCTCGAAAAAGTGATTAAAACCATGAAAATCGAATCAACAAAAAAAATACTGATCATCTCGATAATTGTCGTCGTTATTTTGGCCGCACTCAATATTGTAGTGTTTGGTCTCATTAGAAATGCTGGTACTTCGGTGTCTGCTTTGGAAAACGAAGTACATGCACAGCAGGCACAGGTTCTGGAATTTTCAAAATACAATCCCGAAGAACTCAAAAAACTTTCTCAGTCTATTGTTGCTCACTTTATTTCACGCGATGGTTTCGTAAAATTCATCGAGGGTATCGAACTTTCTGCTCGTCAAAGAAATCTCGCGATCGTTACTCGTGGTGTTGAAGTTGAAAGACGAAGTGCAGACGATGAAGTAAATAAAGCTGATGATAAAGAAATTGTAAACCTCAAACTCGAAACTCGCGGTGACTGGAAAGATACGGTTGAGTTTATCGATTACCTCGAACATGTGCCATACAAGATCGACATACGGAATGTTTCAATGCAGGTTGTCTTTACAGAAGATGCGAGTGAAAAAGTTTGGCAAGCGGCGATCGAATTGCAGACGCTCAAATTTAAATAGCAGATTCAAAAAGTAGAGAAATCCATATGAAATTTTTAGAAAAATTTAAAAAAACAAAAGGCACGGCGACTATTAAAAAGTTCGACCAAGAAACGGGGGAGAAAGTCTTTCATGATTGGAATATTATGGTTGTCGTCTTTGCTCTTGCGCTTCTCGTGGTTGTTGCCTTTGATGGGTATCTTTTTGTTCGCGTCAACCAAGGAGATTTTTTTATCGCCGAAACCACCGAGGAGTCTAGTGTGCTGACTATCAATAGAAAAACACTTATCGATGCCAATGCTTTTTTTGAAAAACGTCAGAAAGACTACGAAGCTTCTCAAAACGTGTCAGCTTCCTCAACCCCCGAAATTGACCCTTCTTTATAGAGACTGATATAGTTGCGGCAAGGCGCGCAGTGCCGACGACACCGTGTCGTATATGTCCTCGTAGCTCAACGGATAGAGCAGTGCTCTTCTAAGGCATTGATGCAGGTTCGATTCCTGCCGAGGGCACAATGAGAGCGAAATCAAAATGCGGCAGATGGGCGCATTTTTGCTTGCGGAAAAGAGGCGACTTGATACACTTCTCGGCAGAAGTGTCTCGCTCTTTCAAGAAACCTTGTGTCACAAACTAAACGTTCTCTAACCAAAGAGGTGAACATGACCGTCGCGTCTTCTCAAAATCCTGTGATCGCTCAGATTGGTCCTGACCTGAGGGGTCGTTTGGTAGATTTTTTCACACCCACGTCGCGGTGGTCCATGGTGGATCTGTCCAAGCATCCACCATCAGTGTTCGAGTCCTTTGGTAAGCCGCCCGATGCCAAGTACACGTACTTGTTTCCCGGGCTGATCACTCTCGATGGAATGTTGGCCAAAACCAGCCTGATGGATGGTCACTCTGCTTTTTCTATAGCGTATTCGAACACTTCGGTGTTCGTGGCTGTGGTTCGGGGTGATCGAAATGCGGTTGCTGAAATCGTCCTGCAGCTGTTTCAGAGTCTCGGTCTTTGTACTGCTCCCGAGCTCGAATCTCTCGAAGAGATCAGGTGTGATGACCCTAGGGCTCAGATGTTGCTTTCCAAACAGCCTCCGGGGCGCACTGAAGTTCTGAACAGCTTTGGAAGTCTGGCTGTCCTCAAAACCTTTCCTCCTCGGGACAATCCATACTGGGTCGCCAACGTTAACCCCGATGGTGTGCGTCAGAGGGTGATCTGGTGCAATGGTTTCAAGGTCGCAACCCTGATCGAGCTCGAATCAGATAAGTTCATAGCGACCAATCAGCTCTACTCAATGGAGAGTGGTAGGTTCATCTTGGCCTTGGGTCCGGAGTGTCCGTCCAGGCTGGCGCAGTATTCTGGTACACTCGAGCTCTGGGAACACCAGGCGTCTCCGCGTTGTGCTCTCGAGATCAACCTTGATCTCCTGGCACTTGCCATGGGCTAGACCGGCCTCCCGCGCATTTCGTAGTCTTTCAGTACCGTTCTGTTCAGGGGAAATTTCATAGGGGAAAGTTAGCACCGGGGGTTCGTCCTCCGGTTTTTTATTGGAAAATTCCAGTACATGCAAAAGATTGGCAAGAAAAAAGCCCGCTTTATGGCGGACTTCATTTCTCGTTTTTTGTGCACTACTTTGGTGCGCGATGAGGGACTTGAACCCCCGACCTTCTCAGTGTAAATGAGCTGCTCTACCAACTGAGCTAATCGCGCATGTGAGAGAACAATACTAGATACTGGCCCTTTTTTCAAACGGAATGCGCCAGAACCGGCAGCATGCTAGTATCACCCCATGGATATTCCGATTCTCTACGAAGACGACAATTACATAGTTTTCAATAAACCGGCGGGCTTGGTGGTGCATCCTGACGGCCGATCAAAAGAAGCGACGCTCGTAGACTGGCTTTTGGAACATCGTCCAGACATGAAAAATGTAGGCGAGCCTCTTATTATTGCTGGAAAAGAAGAAGAGGTGGATGAAGACGGCGCTGAAAAAATCGCTGCAAAACCAGGCCAAACTATTCTTCGTCCGGGTATTGTACATCGTCTCGACAAAGATACGTCGGGCGCGCTTGTGGTTGCGAAAAATCAGAAGGCGTTTGAAGATCTCAAAAATAAATTTAAGAATAGGGAAGTTGATAAAAAATATCACACGTTTGTATACGGAGATTTGAAAGAAGAAGATGCGACTATTAACCGTCCGATCGGTCGAAGTCGAACAGATTTCCGATTGTGGTCTGCGCAGCGTGGTGCTCGTGGCGAAATGCGCGATGCGATTACCAACTACCGAGTCATGGCTCGTGGCAACGATTCAACAAATGGGGAAGCGGTGAACCTTGTCGAAGTCGAACCAAAAACTGGCCGTACCCACCAAATCCGCGTGCACTTCAAAGCCATTCATCATCCGGTTGTGGCGGATCCTCTGTATGCGCCAAAAATGGCTCCACTTTTGGGTTTTGAACGCCTCGCACTGCATTCAGTTTCTATTTCTTTTAAAGGAATTGATGGCAAAAAGATCTCGGTTCGCGCCCCATATCCAGGCGACTTTATGCGAGCAGTAGAAATGCTCCAAAAGGACTAAAACTCTGGAAGGGGTCAAAAATCGCCCCTAAATCTTGCTCAAATACGGCCAGCATGTTACATTGTTCTCCTATATGAAGACAGCAGAAACCACAACAAAAGGCCCGATTGTCATGTCTACCGTTAACCTCGACGAGCGAAAAAAGCTCGGTCTTCGCGCTGGAGACACTGTTAAGGTTTGGCAGAAAATCAAAGAAAAAGATAAGACACGCCTCCAGTCTTTTGACGGTCTTGTGCTCGCGGTAAAACACGGCGCCGAAGCAGGTGCAACCTTCACTGTTCGCAAAATCGCTTCAGGTGTAGGTGTTGAAAAAATCTTCCCACTCTACTCTCCAAACATCGACAAGGTTGAAATCATGAAGCGTGCAAAGGTTCGCCGAGCAAAGCTCTACCACATCCGCGACAAGGCTGCGAAAGAAGTCCGTCGCCAGATGCGAAACTCTCGAACCGAAAAGGCGACAGAAGAAACTACATCAGCAACCGAAACTTCTGCAGCGACAGAATAATCTACCCCTTGACAATATGTTTTTCGAAAGGTACCCTCATGTAGGGTATTTTTCTTTTGCTCTAAATTTTCACTAGTCGTCACCAAGAAAGGGGGATGAATGGAACCTAAGCTAAAGACCGATGAACCTGTTCGTCTCAACCTTGAGGTGCGACCTGAGCTCCGTCAGCAAATGGAATTGCTCCAGAAAAAAACTGGCGCAGCGTCACTTACGGAAGTAATCCGTCAATCGTTGGTCGTCTATGAGAATGCACTCAAGACCAAGAAAGAGGGCAAAGTCCTCGTTGTGCGCGACAAGGGCGGCGTCGAAACAGAAATCATCATCGTGTTCTAGATCCAATCATCACCAAGTTCTTCTTAAGCCCAGCCGCACGCTGGGCTTTCTCATATGTATCTCCTTGAAAAACCGGCGAATTTTCTATATAGTAGGCCAGCCGGTAGATGTTCGTGGCAGCGAGTGTGAGGTACATGCGCAGGTGGCGAAATTGGTAGACGCACTACCTTGAGGTGGTAGCGCCGTAAGGCTTGGAGGTTCAAATCCTCTCCTGCGCACTGTGAGTGGGGGTGAGTCCGCCGCGGAAACGCGGCAGTATGGTGGCTATAGTTTAGTGGTAAAACCCAAGTTTGTGGAACTTGAGTCGAGAGTCCGATTCTCTCTAGCCACCCAAAGAAACAAAAAACCGCACGGCTACACCGGCGGTTTTTTGTTTTCCTTTTTTACATCCCGTACAAACTCGGCATCTTCAATGCTCGGCGGATGCTTGAAACCTGACCAGTGTGCCAACCAACATGGTGAATTTGGCCAGTCAGAACATCGAGTTTGGTTTTGAGAAAACCACCAGAATCCGCAAGTGGGGCAGAGAAATAATCGCTTTCAGGAATTGCTTCGACTGCTGTAATAAAAATCTGGTACTGCTTGTCGAGCTCGGCCATAACCTCGTTCATTGCCGGGTATGCAGAGCGGTCCGCAACCGGTTTCATTTTATTGTTAAAAACGGCAGTGAAAGATTGTGGCGGGGGAGTCAGATCTTTTGTCACAAACGAAGACCACCATGCATATGTGGTCGCCATGTGGCCAGCCGTCCACATCGCATGATTTTCTTCCGGAAATGATTGAAATGTCAGTTTGTCTTCTGGAAAATCACTGACACTTCGAACAAACAAACCATGTCCGTCTTTGAGGCTTTTAACTAATGAATCTTTGATCGTCATGCGTAAAAAATTAAGAATAGATGGTGCGATTGTAACACAGTCACATGATGAAAGTGTTTGGTGTGTTGTGGTATTCTCAAGTCGTGCGTTCTCACTTCAATAACTTAAAAAACTGGATTACTAAGCACGAACGCAAGCTCTCTTCATTCGCGCTTTTTGCCGGCTTCGTGTTCGATGCTTTTACGATGCAGCGCATCGACAATCTCTACACCAACTCAGTTTTTTCTTTTTATTTTTTGCTTCTTGGTTTTTCAATTATTCTCATCAACTACATTGAGGCGGGAAAATATGAAAGGGAATGGGTGGGCAGAATGCATCCGTTTCTTCTTATCTTGACCCAATTTGCGTTCGGTGGACTCTTCAGTGATTTTTTGATTTTTTATTTTCGAAGTGGATCACTCCTTTCGAGCTGGCCGTTTCTTGCCGTTCTGATTATTTTGCTTATTGGCAACGAATATTTGCGCAAGCAGTACGAACGTCTGATTTTTCAGGTCTCGTCTCTTTTTGTGGCACTGTTTTTCTTTGCAATATTCATCGTGCCCGTGGTGTTGCGGCAGATGGGACCATTTATTTTTATTTTGAGCGGAGTTATTGCGCTTGGTTTGGTTGCTGGATTTATATATCTCCTTGGCAGGCTTGTGCCCGAGCGAGTTCAACAAAGCAAACGCCTGCTCATCTGTTCAATCACTTTTCTATTTTTGTTTATTAACGTGCTGTATTTCACCAACCTCATTCCGCCCATTCCACTTTCTTTGAAACAGACCGGTGTGTACCATTCCATTCAGCATGTTGGCGGTGACTATGTAGTAAAAGAAGAAAAGCACAGTTTCCTTTCGGCTTTCGAAGTTTTTGAAGACATTCATATTAAAAAAGGCGAGCCTGTCTATGTATACAGTGCTGTCTTTGCGCCAACCGACATTAACGTCACCGTGGTGCACAACTGGCTGCATTTTGATTCAAAAATTGAGCGCTGGGTTTCGGTCAGTCGAATCCCATACACTGTTATTGGCGGCACTGATCGCGGGTATCGCGGCTACACCCAAAAGACAAATCTCGAAGAGGGGAAATGGAGAGTCAATATCGAAACCGACCGCGGGCAGATTATGGGCCGAGCAGCTTTTGAGGTGGTTTATGACGATCAGCCGGCTGAAATGTTAGAGAAGGTTCTGTAGGTGTGACCCCTTAATAAGATTTGTCATGCTACACTGTAGGCGAAATTATAAGTTTAAAAACCACCCCTAAACACAATGACAAAGAAAATTCTAACGGTGATTTTTACTCTTGGATTACTCATGCCGACCTTGGTTTTTGCTGCTCCTCTTATCAAAACAGGCGACAAGATAGGAATTGAGGCTACACAGCCTGCTGCCGACGATGCATATATGGTGGGTCGAATGTTGACCTTGACCGGCAAGGTCGCTGGGGATTTTCTCGGTGTTGGTGGCAATCTTTTTATCGATGGAGCGACTACAGGTGACGTGATTGTGGCTGGAGGTGAGGTTACGGTAGTTGGCTCCGTGGGCGATGATCTTCGAGTGGCTGGTGGAAACATTACGATTTCAAGTACGGTTGGTGACGACGTGCTTGTTGGTGGTGGTCAGGTAAATATCGTCTCTGGCGCCATTATCGGCGGTGATCTTATTGTTGGTGGTGGTCAGGTAACCATCGACGGTATCGTAAAGGGATCGGTCCGATCTGCTGGCGGAGATATTTCTATTAACGGAACAGTTATGGGTGATGTGTTTAATAAATCGGGTCACATTGTGATTGGTCCAAAGGCAAAAATTACTGGTGCTTTGAATTATTCTTCCACCAATAAAGCTGAGATTCATGATGGGGCGGTCATTGCAGGTCCAGTCAATTTCACAGAAATAGCTCATGCGGAAAGAAGTAGCATGGCCGGTATCTTTTCTATCATGTTACTTTTGAAGCTTCTTGCACTGTTTGTGAGTGCGCTCGTTATTCAGTGGGCATTCAAGCGAATCGCTGTTGAAGCCGTAACCAATTCTTGGCAACATGTGTGGCACAATCTCGGCCGAGGTTTTGTTTCTTTGATCATTATTCCGATTGTGGCCGGTATTCTCGCCGTAACGATTATTGGGATTCCGTTCGCACTGGTTCTCATGTTCTCATATTTTGCCCTCATGACTTTCTCATGTTTGTTTGTGTCGGTTTTTCTCGGCGGCTTGATCCGAAAGTTTTATAAAAAATCTGATGTTTTCGTTCTCAACTGGAAGACGGCTCTCCTAGGTTCTTTGGCCACAGTCATTGTTGCGCTGATCCCGTTTGTGGGTGGTCTCATTGTTTTCTTGGCCTTCCTTACAATTCTCGGAATGTTTGTGAAAATGAAAATACAGTACGTGAAAAACCTCCGCCAGCCGGTGATGTAGGAGTCTGGAGTCATGTTTCCTATCCAAAATTTGTAGTACAGTTATACGTATGAAAAAATTACTAAAATTTTCTTCTTTGTTGGCGGTTTTGGTCGGAATTATTATGATTGCTGGTGGAAGCTGGGCTATTTGTTTTACATATAGAAATATTAGTCAGGAAAAAGTAGTTACCACGCCAGACGCGTCAATTCCAAATACTCCCGTTAGAGGACCGTTCACGCTGAAATCCCAAGCAGATATTATTCGACATCATGTATTGGAAACAACAAAGGGACTTACGTATGCTGAGATGTCTCGTACCGACGAGAATCGTCCACTTTGGATTACGGCAACCACCCTTACGACTGCGTTAAACTTGGGAATTATCACATATGTGTTCTCGGGGATTATCTTGCTGTTCGGATTAATTTCTGTTTGGACAGGAATCATTTTTTACTATTTGCAAAAAAAGTTCTAAATCGGTTCATTTTCAACAAGTATTATTTATTAGTTTCAAAACATTGCAATTATCCACGAGCGGACGTGAAGTTTTCACTAACAGAGCAACAATGACAAACAAAATTTTTGTGACAAGAAAAATCCCCGAAATTGGTATCCAGATGCTTCGAGATCGTGGGTATGTGGTCGACGTATATTCAAAAGAAAAAATTCCATCGCAGAGAGAGATTATGGCGTTTTTAAGAAAGGGTGGTTATGACGCTGCGCTTACGCTTTTGACTGATAAAATTGACGCCAGGGTTTTTGATGCTGCGCCCTCGGTAAAAATGTACGCAAATTACGCGACGGGTTTTGATAACATCGATCTCGTCGAGGCGAAGAAAAGAAATATTACAATAACAAACGCACCGGGTGATAGAACTGCCGAGGCGGTCGCAGAGCATACCATCGCTCTTATGTTGGCGCTTGCGGCTCGCATTGTCGAAGCCGATGAGTTTGTTCGAAGAAAAAAATACAAAGGTTGGGTGCCAATGAATTTTATTGGTATGGATGTTTTTGAAAAAACTCTTGGTTTGATTGGCGCGGGCAGGATTGGGGAACGTGTCGCTTTTTATGCGAAAGGCCTTGGTATGAAAGTATTTTATTATGACGTGCAACGAAACCAAAAAATTGAAACTGACTGTGGCGCAATATACTGCGCGACGCCAGAAGAAATTTTGCGTCAGTCCGATGTGGTGAGTCTTCATGTGCCACTTATGGATTCAACTCGACATCTCATAAACACAGACAGATTGCGCATGATGAAGCCAACTGCGTACCTCATAAACACTTCCCGCGGCCCAGTCGTGGATGAAGGCGCGCTTGAATCTGCGCTTAAGTCAGGAACGATTGGAGGTGCAGGGCTTGATGTTTTTGAGTTTGAACCGGCGATTTCTTCTGGTTTAAGAAAACTTCAAAATGTTATTTTAACCCCACATATTGGGTCGGCGAGCGTTCGGGCTCGAGATCAAATGGCCGAAATAGCAGCGCAAAATATTATTGATTTTTTTGAGGGTCGTATTCCGCGTAACGTCGTACACAAATAACATGATGGGAAAGTTGATTATCGCCCGGCATCACGAGTCTGAGTGGAACAAACTTGGAAAATGGACTGGAATAGTGGACGTTGCATTGACGCCATATGGTCATAAGATGTCGAAAAAAATGGGTGGTTTGATCAAAGACCAAATGATTGATCAGGCGTTTGCTTCTGAACAGGTTCGAACATTAGAGACATTGGTTTGTATGGAAGATGGAATTTGTATTGATGTTCCGATTACTCGAAGCGCGGCTCTCAATGAACGTGATTACGGTGACTATACGGGTAAAAATAAATGGGAGGTAGAAAAAATTCTTGGAAAAGAAGCATTTGATAAGCTGCGCCGAGATTGGGAATATCCAGTTCCAAACGGCGAAACGTTGAAAATGGTGTATGGTCGGGTGGTGCCTTTTTATCTAGAAAAAATTTTACCGTTACTTAAGCTTGGAAAAAATATTTTGTTGGTCGCGCACGGTAACTCAATTAGGGCGCTTATGAAATATCTAGAAAAAATTTCAGATGAAGATGTGCGTACAATCGAGATGCTTTTTGGTTCGGTGGTTATTTACACTGTTGATGAGGATGGGTATATGATGAGTAAAGATATTAGAAAGATCGAATCACACGTAAACGCATGAAAGTATCAAGAGCACAAATTATCGCGACGGTCGGAGTGCTGTCGGGGGGAAGAGGGGAGCTCGTTGAATTATTTAAACACGGTGTTGATGTGGTGCGCTTTAATTTTTCATGGTCAACGCTCGCGGATCGGGCTGCACAAATTGTTTTAGTGAAGGATGTCGCGGCGGAGCTTGGAAAAAGAATTCCAATCATTGAAGACTTACCCGGACCGCGTATCCAAAAGAGCGACGGTCATTCATATAACGCAGATGCCAGTTCTGGATTTACTGATCATGACCGAGAACTGGTGAAGTTTGGTGTCGAACAGAATGTCGACTACGTTGCGGTTTCTTTTGTCGGCGGTCCAGAGGACATTGTTGCGTGTCGAGAGGAAATACGTAGGTGGGGTGGTACTCAAAAAATTATTGCCAAAATTGAGAGAAAGATCGCCCTTGAATCTCTTGATGCAATCATTTCTGCCGCTGACGCGGTCATGGTTGCTCGAGGTGATTTGGGTAATGAGATTCCTCTTGAACAAATCCCTTTTGTGCAAACTCAGATAATCCGCCAATGTAATCTCGCGCAAAAACCGGTCATTACTGCCACCCAAATGCTTTTTTCTATGGTTGTTTCTCCAACACCAACGCGCGCGGAGGTCACGGATGTTGCAAATGCGATTCTTCAGGGTTCAGACGCTGTTATGTTGTCAGAAGAAACGGCAAAGGGTAAGTATCCGCTTGAGGCTGTGATAATGATGGAAAAAATTATTATTGAAGCGGAAAAGCATTTGTCAGGTGGTGTGCGAACGAATCATTTGCTTTAAATTCTATGTCAAAAATTAAATCTCTTGAGGCGCGTGAAATAATTGATTCCCGAGGTAATCCGACCGTTGAAGTTTCTTGTGTTTTGGTTGGTGGCTCCGTGGGGGTTGCTTCAGTACCGTCTGGCGCGAGTACTGGTTCTCATGAGGCGTTTGATCTTCGTGATGGAGACCAAAAACGATTTGGCGGACTTGGGGTGCAAAAAGCTGTTAGAAATATACGAGAGGTGATCGCGAAAGAGGTTGTGGGGGTTGCTGTTGATCAAGCGTCTTTAGATAAAAAAATGATCGACCTGGATGGGACAGAAAACAAGTCTCGTCTTGGCGCAAACGCGATCCTTGGCGTTTCGTTGGCTTTTGCGCGTGCCGCATCGGTTGAACGGGGAATTCAATTGTATGAATATTTGGGTGGTTTGGGTGGTCGTTCGCGTTTTGTGATGCCTCAACCAATGTGTAATGTTATAAACGGTGGCAAGCATGCGGACAGTGGTTTGGATATTCAGGAGTTTATGATTGGACCGGTTGGGATTATTGGTTTTGAAAGAAAAATCCAAGCAGTTTCGGAAATTATTCATTCGTTGAGGGAGAATTTACATAGTAGGGGATATTCAATAAGCGTTGGTGATGAAGGTGGTTTTGCGCCCAAGCTCTCGTCAAACGAAGAGGCTTTCGATTGCATCGTTGCTGCGATTAAGGCCGCGGGGTATTCACAGCAAGAAATAAAGATCGGTATAGATGCCGCGGCGTCGAGTTTTTACTCAGGAGAAGGTTATCATTTAAAAATTTCAGGTTCAAAGAAAAATGTTACCCCTGTGGAACTATTATCTTGGTATAAAAAACTAATTGATACGTATCAAATTGTTTCTATAGAAGATGGTTTTCATGAGGAGGATTGGGAACACTTTTCAAGTATGACAAAAGAGATCGGAGAAAAAATTGTTATTGTCGGGGATGATCTTACTGTCACCAATACCACGAGAATCAAACTCGCGATTAAAGAAGGCGCCATTAATTCTGTTCTTATTAAGCCAAATCAGATTGGTACTGTTTCGGAAACAATCGATGCTGTGTTGCTTACTCAAAATCAGGGTTGGTCTGCCTTCGCGTCACATCGTTCCGGCGAAACAACCGACACCTTTATCGCTGACCTTGCGGTCGGTTTGGGTTGTGAGTATATAAAAGCCGGTTCACTCATCCGTGGAGAGCGTGTGTGCAAATATAATCGGCTTTTAGAAATTTCTATGGATCCAGGAATTTCTCCCTGACCTACTATTACTGCGTCACGTTAATATTCATTGTCGTCACTCCCGGAGTATTTACGAGTACTGACGGTGCGGACCATGAACAGCTTGGCGGGATGGTTCCGTTATCGTTTTGCAAACATCCGCTAAACCATGCTGCGTTGTATGTTGCTGGTTGGTTGACCTGACGTACACCAAAACACGGACCAGTACCGGCACCGCCACCAGTGATTGGGTTTGCGGTAAGCGAGACGATGCATGTACCCACATAACTTGCGTCTACCGGAACGCCGTTCCTTGAAGCGACCAAACGCAAATACATGCCGGTTGGATTATAAAAATATTCACCGTCCGTTTTGGTTCCTTTTTGCGTGTTGTTTTCGAGATTTGAATACAACTGATATTGAGCAGCAAAATTTAATCGGCCGGAAGTATATTCCGGACAATATATTTGTTGGCAGTAGTAGTACATTGCAGTTGGTGCGACGTATACAAAACCAAATGCGGGCAAACCCGCGCAAGAACTTGTGCAGGTTGAAGGAACGGCCGACATGTATGGCGCGAGATCTGCCATAAATAAACTCCAGCGACCGTTGCTATTGTCGTACGAAGTAGCGATGCAGTCGGCGGGGCCAGTTCCAGGAACTAAGCCGTTACAACTTCCTTGAAGCGTGGGGGCGTTGCCGCCATTGTCTGCCATATACAGCTGAACGGCATTATTTATTTGCTCAACACCAATCTGTCTGCTCGCGTCTCTTCCTTTTACTCGTGCCGAATTAAGCGAAGCCAACACGATGCTCGCAAGAAGTCCGATGATTGCAATAACAACAAGTAATTCGATGATGGTAAAACCTGCCGCGGATCTTTTTTTGTTCGATCGACTATGTAGACTATGTAAGTGGATTGAATGATCTGTCACATATACCATCACATCATCATAACGGAAAACCACCCCTTGCTTCTACTCAGTGCCAACATTTACACATTTGTCCTCTAGAGAATCCTGTATACTTGCCCCATGTCTAAAACCCCCATTTCCAAAAAATCCACTCAAAAAACTGAACTTTTCTATAAAATTATGAAGTCACCGGTCGGTATGTTGAAGCTTGTGGGAAGTGAGAAGGGTCTCGCGGCTATTCTTTGGGAAAAAGAAAATCCGCGCCGAATCCGACTCGGTGAGGTTGGTACAATTGTGGGCGAGGACAAAAAGCTACCCATCTTTCTTGAAACAGAAAAGCAACTCGGCGAATATTTTGCTGGTAAAAGAAAAAGTTTTGATTTCAAAAATCTCAAACTCGATTTTCACGGAACAGATTTTCAGAAAAAAGTTTGGAAAGCCCTTCTCAATATTCCATTTGGTCAGACGGTGAGCTATGGCGACATTGCCAAAAAAGTTGGTACACCAAAAGCTTCTCGCGCTGTTGGCTCTGCAAATAATAAAAATCCAATCTCGATAATCGCCGCATGTCATCGAGTGGTTAGTTCATCTGGAAAACTTGCTGGATACGCGGGTGGTATGAAGGCAAAAGTTCATTTGCTCGAACTCGAAGGCAAAAAAATTAAAAATACTATGTCTAGTAAAAACCCAGACAAGAATTCTCGGCTGGTATAATGGTGTAACATATTTCGATGGCCCACTTTTTTAAAGGTACAAAAGAAAAACCGTATCATCTCTCAGTTGGCGCGGTCTTTATCAATGACGAAGGTTTGGTGTGTTGTCACTACTTCAAAGATTTTAAAAATGCCGCTGCGCAGAATATAAAAATCTAATGACACAAAGCCGTATTTTTAGATCCTCACATAGCTCACGAGCTTGTCTTCGAGTTCAAAAAATTCTTTTGTGCGAAGCTGTCGTGGTCGTGGTAAATCATTCTCAACAATAATTTCTATGGTGCCTGGGCGAGAAGACATGACGGCGATGCGGTCTGCAAGCTGTAATGATTCTTCGGTGTTGTGGGTCACCATCACAATCGTCCTTTTTTCTTCATGCCAGAGTCGGAGCATTTCTTCGCGAAGAATTTTGGCGGTAAAAGAGTCGAGGGCAGAAAATGGTTCGTCCATAAAAATAATTTTTGGATTGCGTACAAGTGCACGGGCAATGCCAACTCTTTGTTTGAGACCGCCAGAAAGTTCTCGAGGATATTTCTCGGCGAAATTTTCTAGCCCCATTTTAATAAGTTGCGCTTCGACTGCGGTTTTTCTTTTTTGTTTGTCTGGTTCGCAGGCTAAAATTCCCATTTCGACGTTTTTGTATACATTCAGCCATGGCAATAATGCGAATTGCTGAAAAATGAACCCAAGATCATTGGGGGAAATCTCGGGCGAGAGGGTGGCGGTACCGGTAAATTTTTTCTCGAGTCCGCACATGATTCGAAGTAAAGTGGATTTACCACAACCAGATGGACCAAGTAATACAAAAAATTCGCCGTCTTTAATACGCAAATCAACATCTTTCAGTGCATGAAATGTATGCCGATTTTGATCGATGAAAGTTTTTGAAATGTTGTTGAGTTCGATTGCGTATTTCATAGTATGTAGCGATTATTCTTCGTGCATCGTATGACTGCTTTCAAGTAGGGGAAGCCAAACTAGTTTGTTTATAGCGAAAACAATAGTGAGTAAACCGACGATTCCCAGCGTAGTAATTTTTGGATCTGCTGAAAACATTTTGAAGAATGGTCCGAAGCCTTGTTTGATGCCAACGATAATTTCGGTTGCGATCAGCGCTTCCCACGCGTCGCCGAGGGCAATGATCGAACCGATAATAAGTGCAGGTACACTGACGGGCACCAAAAACGACCAGATATATCTGAGGCCTTTAATGCCTGATATTTGCATGGCCTCCTCCCATTCCTGTCGGACTAGTTTGAGCGAGCTGATAATAGTAAAAAATATTGGCCAGATCATGGTAAATACCAGAAACATAATGATGGTGAATTCACTTGGTCCCCAAAACATCACTACAAGTGGTAGGGCTGCAAAGGTTGGAAAGCTCTGAGCGACATCAAAGATCGGCAAAAGAAATGAGCTCGATCGACTTTTAAAAAGAATAACCGCAAGCAAAAAACCAAGGGCGGCGGAAATAACGTACGCAATGCCGATTCGGGTGATTGAACTTGCTACATCAAGCAATAGGGAACTGGGATTTATGTGGCTAATTTCAGAAAGGAAATAATAATAGCCGAAAACACCAACCAGAATCGCTAAAATGAGCGCCGTGTGCCATTTTCTGAAATGCATACCAACAGCGCGGTGCGAATACACCACATGCGGGCCCATTTTATGCCGATGATTCATCTTAAAAGTATAGCACCCGTGTTTTTCAACATTCTCTGTCTATATGGTTTATAGGCTGGGCATAACGCGGCAAAAAATTGCGGTATACTATTCTTATAACTATTTATAAAAATAATTACATTTATTATGCAATTCGGAATAATTAAAAACATTCTTTTCGTTCTTCCTGTAGCTGTGCTCGCGGTAGTTTTTGCAGGATTTGTTTCCTCAAAAACTGCTCACGCGCAAGTTACACCAACAATTACACCCTGCACATTCACTGGAAACCTTGAGCTTGGAACCGTAAATGGCGAAGTGCTCTGTCTTCAGAAGTTTTTGAATCAAAACGGATTCAAGATTGCTGACATTGGTCCTGGCTCTCCAGGCGCCGAGACCTCAAAGCTCGGTTCTCTTACTCAAGAAGCGATTAAACGTTGGCAGTCATCAAACGGCGTCACTCCAACCGGTACCTTTGGTCCTCTCTCAAAGCAGGCCTACTTAAAGCAAGTCGCAGCACTTCTCACTGCGCAGGTTGCGGGTCTCGGTGCTACTTCTGTTAATACTCAAGTAACAAATCCAATTGTTTCTGTCGCTGATCCTGAATCTGGAAAAGAACAAGATGCAAAAGAGGCTATTCGAAATGCTCGAGATGATCGCGAAAAAGCACAAAATGACCTCGATGATGCAAATTCAAGCGATATTAATATTGAGGATGCTCAAAAGGATATCGATGATTCTGAAGATGATTTAATAAAAGCTGTGTATGCTTTTATTGATGAAGATTACGACAAAGCTATCAGTCGGGCACAGGATGTCTCTGATTCAATGAAAGACATTCTTGATAAACTTCATGGTGATGACAGTGATGCTCAGAACGCACTTGATGACGCACAGAATGCCTATGATGATGCAAAAAACGAAATTAACCGTGCAAGTGATCGTGGGGATCATGTAGACGCGGCGATTGATTTACTCGATAAATCAAAGGCAAAACTTAAATTAGCGAATCGAGCATTTAAGGATGAAGACTTTAATAAGGCCGAAGATTATGCAAATGAAGCAGAAGACTTTGCAAATGATGCCGTTGATGCAATCGATTAAATAAAAATCATATGAAAAAAGAAATAAAACGATTTTCAGGTGACCAACAGCAGCGAATGCGATCAGCACCGCGTATGTCTATGAAACCAAAGGGCGGACAGACTCGTCAGAAAAAGGGAAGAAGTCGATAAAATTGGAGGCATGATTTCTCTTCAAAAAAAATCTCGGATCGCCGCCTTTACTCTCATTGAACTTTTAGTGGTGATTTCAATCATCTCTCTACTTGCGTCGATCGCCATGTCGTCTCTTCGAATAGCTCAAAAGAAAGCACAAAATACCGCGATCCTTGCTTCTTTGAACCAGTTTGCAATTTGGCTGGAGGTTCATCGAACCGTATACGATCGTTATCCTTCAGGAAGCTGTCCGGCCTCTGGAGAAGACTGTCGAATCTGCCGCACGAGCGCAGATTCTAATTGGCCCATAAGTGATATGGTTGCAGAAGATCCGTTTCCCTCAACTGTTCCGGCACTTCTTGGCGCTGAGACACAGGCGCAACGTTGTATAACATATATAACTCATAGTTCAGACCCTGGAGAATCTTTTGGATTGGAGGTTGCCCTAAACTATATTAACGACGACGAATTGCAAAGAACTTCTGCGCTTTTCGCTAATATATTTGCAGCTGGTAGAGGAGAAAATTGGTGTCAGGAAAATAGTGGCCTTGTGATTTGCAGAAGGGCGTTTTAGTTTTTGCACTAATCCGTATTCGTACCCAGTAATTCACATATAGGGTTATTTTGATTTGATATACTAAATCAATAATCTCTTGAATCACATGGGTCGAAATAAAAAAAGTAAGCCCATAGAAAAAAGCACCTACGTACTTAACCTAAGAGAGGTTATTGATCGACAGGGAGAAGATCTTGGTGATGCCGAAGAGCTAGAAATTTTGTCATCGTACGAAGTGCATCCGAAGGCAAAAAAGGACGTTGAAGAATATTTTGATCTTGAGAAAGAGCCGAATATCATCACTAGATTTTTTAGAAAAGTGTTTCATATAAGCTGGTGGGCGATCAGATTGGTCTTACCAGCTTTTCTTGTTGGCCATCCTTCGTTGTTCGATAATCTCAAGACTCTTTGGAAAAATCCACAGTTTAAACCACTGCGAATGCTTGGTGTCGCTTGGATTATTTTTTCCGTTGTTGTTGGTTCAACCGCACTTTATTCGATGCAAAAAGCCTCAAAGGCGCACGCTCAAAATGATTTTTCTATAAAAACAGGGTACTACATGGGTACAGGTAGCGCGCTCTCTATTACTGGTGTGGGTTTTGCTCCGCAAGCGGTGATTGTAAAAGCGGAGTCTACGGCTGGTTCGATGATCTTAAAAACTTCAGCGATGCCGGCATCTGTTGTGACATATCCAGCTGTTGCAACTGCAGACAACACCGAAACCGAAATCACACTTGATTCTGATGGATTCTCGGTTTCAGTTGCCGCAGAAGTTAATTCTGCAAACGTTCGATATACATATATTGCTTTTGCGGGTTCGGATTGTACTTCAAACGGCACCATGTGTATTGGTGCATATACAGGCAACACTGCCTCGAGCCAGATTATTTCGACTGGTTTTCAGCCTGATGTTGTGTTGGTAAAAAGAACGACGGCGGTGGTGGGAAACTTCCGAACGTCTTCAATGAGTACCAATCACGCGGCTTTCTTTTCTGCGGCTGCCAATGATACAACCGGTGTTTATTTTCAGACTTTAAACAGTGACGGTTTTACTGTTGGTGCCACAAACAACACAAGCGGCGGCGTTTTTTACTACATGGCCTTTAAAAATATAACCGGTAAATTGGCAGTGGGGCAGTTTACTGGTGATGGTGTCGATAATAAAGAAATCACAGGATTGGGGTTTGAACCCGATTTTGTTTTGGTTAAACAAAACAGCGCTGTTGTGCCCGCCTTTAGTACCACAGAAACGTGGGGAGATAATTCACAATTTAGTACTGCCGCGGCACCGACGGTTAATAACATTCAGGATTTAACCGCCGATGGTTTCCAGGTTGGAAACGGAACGAGCGTTAACGTGCTCGGTATTACAAGTTATTATTTTGCCTTTGGTGGTATTGCTGATCCATCTCCATCCGGAAGTTTCTTTATGCAAAGGGGATCGTATGTAGGAAGTGGTGTTGCTCGTTCTATCGACACATCTTTTGCGCCAGATCTTGTCATCATAAAAGCCAACTCAACTGAACATGGTGTCTTTTCGATCAGTATCGTAAAAGATTTAACTCAATACATGGCGGTCGCTACTGCTGGATTTACGGGTGGCATTACCGCTATGACATCTTCAGGTTTTTCAGTTGGTACACATTCTACCGTGAACACAAACGGTGTGACATATGAATATGTGGCGTTTGGAAATGCCACCTCGCCACAAAAAGCGGTTGGGGCTGCAGACTTTTTAATTGGCGCATACACTGGAAACGGAAGTACAACAAGAGCTATCGATCATCTCGGTGTTGCGCCAAGTATGGTTGTCATTAAAAGACATACTGGAACCGCTGCACTGACAAACTGGAATTCTTCGACAATGTCTGCAAATACGAGCGAGCATTTTTCTGCGACAGCTGATGTGACAGACGGAACCATGGCAAGAACCTTGGACAGTGGTGGCTTCACTGTCGGTTCTGCTGCGACTGTAAATGCTGCCGCAACTCCATACATTTGGTTTGCGTTTAAAGAAGGCTCGTATTTCGATGTTGGTTCTTATAGCGGAAACGGTGTGGCTGGAACCAACAACACCGCACCAGGATTTAGTCCTGGATATGTATGGGTAAAAAGGAGCACTGCCGTGCAGGCAGCTAACCGCTCAAGCTCTGCAACGATTACGGGCGCAAATTCTCAATATTTCACGAACGTTGCGAATGCCGCCAATATGCTTACCGCGCTTACGTCGACAGGCTTTACACTCGGTAGCGGAACTGAAGTTAATGCCAATGCCGGCGCGTATCAATTTGCGGCTTGGAAAAGTTCGACATCAAGTAATGCACCAAGCACTCCAACAAACTCTACACCAGCAAACGCCGCGACTGCTCAAAATTTAAATCCTGTGCTTAGCGGCTCTGCATATTCTGATCTTGATTCAAATACGCAAGTGAATGCCCAGTGGCAAGTTGATGATGATTCAGATTTTGCAACGCCTGTCTGGTCGCGCACTGCTGGCTCCGCAGAATTTTCTACGACCGTAAATACAAGCAACGGAACGTTTGCTAATGAGTTAGCGGGGGAGACCGAGCTCGACCACAATTCAACGTATTATTGGCGTGTTCGATATTCTGATGGCGTGTGGTCGAGTTGGTCAACGGGTACAAATTTTACAACCAATATAATTGAGACACCGACAAACACTTCGCCTGCGAGTGCGGCTACTGTTACAACGTTGACCCCAACGCTCACAGCCTCAGCTTTTTCTGATGCCCAAACGGGTCACACTGCGGCTAATGCACAGTGGCAGTTAGATGCGACCAATTCATTTACTTCTCCAATTTATGATTCTGGAACAACCGGCTACAGCGCTTCTTTTGCTGTGCCATCAGCGGTTCTTTCTAATCTCTCCTCATATTATTGGCGCGTTCGATATCAAGATTCTTCCGGAATGTGGTCATCGTATTCATCACCAACCCGTTTTCTTGTCTCAGAATCGCCACTTTCTGTACGGCCGCTGTTTGGAAGTAATACTGTGGATCAGGGTGATTCGGTGAGAATAGATGCAGAAATTAAACTTTTGGATGGTTCGGTTGTAAACGACGCGACGGCTATTTTAAATGTTTACGACTCATCGAGCGTAAAAATTGTTGATGCCGCAAGTATGAGCTACATCACCGGTTCAAGCGGTCTGTATCGATATTCATACGTGATACCGTCGGTTAGCGGAACATATTTGTATGAGGTCATCGCGACCCAGGGCGCAAAAACTGGTTACGGCGCCGCGAATTTTGAAGTTCGTACGACTGGCACGGATATCCAAGATTTACAGGACGATGTTCAAGACGTTCATGATTCGGTTGATAATGTGCAAAATGATGTTAATGATGCGAATACCGGTATCCAAGGTGTTCAGACGGATGTGGATGATCTCCAAACAAAAGTTGGTGATATTCAAACTAAAACAAATACACTGGTTTCCAATCTTGATATTTTGGTTGGAGCACTTATCGTCACTCAGTCGTCTATTAACGACACAACTCCTTCAAGTTCACTTTTTATAACGAATCTCTCAAACGCAACTGATAATTTTTATAAAAATGCCGTACTGACATTTACGTCTGGTGCGCTCGATGGACAGAGTCGGCGAGTGTCCGCATACACCGGCGCAACAAAAGCCGTTCGTCTTGATCCGGCCCTTACCAGCGCGCCCGCAAACGGTGATACCTTTACTGTCGTCTCTCAAAATGTGCGGATTGAAGAACAGGCAGCAGATATTGCCTCTACGACCGCCGACACAAATTCAAAAGTTTCTGATATTCAAACAAAAGTAAATTCAATTCAGTCGACACTTAATCATGTCGACACAGGTCTTGATGCCCTTCAAACAACTGTTGATTCCATTCGAACTTCTCAGCAGCTCGCATATACCGTACATCTTTCTGGTTCTCAAGAGGTTCAGAGTGGTACGAAATATCGTGCAAAACTTTCTGTCGAGGATTATCAATCCGAGCCACACAATGCAAGTAGTACTCCAACCATCACAGTCTATGACTCAAGTCGGGTGGTTGTGGTGACCGCGGCAAGCATGACTAGAACAAGTGAGGGTGTGTATGAGTACAACTACACGGTGCCATCTGGTTCGACAGCCGGACTTTGGGAAAGCGTCGTGACTGTGCCAATCAACGGTTCTTCTCAAACAAAAACTCATTATTGGACAGTCACCGGTTCGCCTGCGCAGGTTGTTATCAACCGCATGTCGAGTCTTACGGTGCCGACGATTAGCGCTGATGTGACAATCACAAACGAAGGCAACTCTGAATACGAGTATCAATATCAGTGGTGCGTTGTTGAAGATGAAATAGATCAGTGTGGAGATCCAGATGTTGTTGCCGGGGCAAGTGCCGCAAAGCTCATCCAAGAAGGCGAGGACTTTACACCGACACTTTCTTTGACTGTTCCACATCCTGGTAATTATTGGTTCAAACTTAAGGTGTTTTTTGGTAACGAATCTTCGGCGGCATCACGAAACTTTATCGCTATCGATGGAGACAATACAATTCCGCCAGACACTGACAGTTCTGATGATTCAAGTGGCGGATCAAATTCACGTACGACCACTCTTGCTACCGTTCGAAAGCAGCTTGAAGTAAATACTGCGCAGATACAAAAAATGCTGGGTATTCTCGGTAACATTGATCCAAATGCGCCAGGTTTTCGATCCCTCCTCACTATTAATGAAGAAAACACCACAACAGTAAAAGATGTTCAAAATAAAATTGCTGATTTGAAAGCAATCTCTGCGGCGATTCATCATCTTTCAGATCAAAAATCTACTGAGCCAATTGTTGAAACATATATGAAATTCAATTCGGTTGAACTTCATTTCCTCATAACAAATCCTCATACGAAACAACAGACCGTTTCTTTCAAAGCCCCTTTGCCTGATGAAGTAAAACCTGAAACTATCATGAATTCCGACGGTCTTAAGGTTGAATATGATGCCAACGCGAAGACATATTTTGTTTCGGGACAAATTCTGCTTGGTGCCGGCGAATCTGTAACTAAAAAAGTTGAGATGAAAGATATTTGGATTTTTACTCCGGCAGCTTTAGCCGATGTAACTAAGCAAACAGATACTTTGGTGAAGGTTCTCGAAAAAACTCAATACAGCGCGCAAGCAACATTGCTTCAAAATGAAATCAGTTCAGCAATTTCTAATATTCAAACGAGCCAAACCGCAAGTTACGACACTCCTCAAAACCACATTGTTGTATACCGTGAAAATAAGGCAAAAATGGCTGAAGTCATAAACAACATTAGTAAAATGAAAGAGCTTGTTTCTGAGTCTGGTGTCTCAAAGGGTCTTTTGGGAAATATTGGTGGCATACAAGCATTCTCGACCTGGGGAATTATTCTTGCCATGATTTTCGGCTTCACGCTCATGGCCGCTATTATTTTCTCTATGTGGCGCAATCAAATGATGCTTACTGCTATGGCGATGAAAATAAATAAGGGACAGATACAAGAATCTTTTGCGAAAAAACCTCTCAAAAAAACCGTTCCTAAAAAAAGAATGGCTATCTATGACTAAGAGGGCCGGAAAACAAAATATCGAAGCGTTTTTGCCACCGGCGATGATTATGCATAAAACGATTTGTGTTGTTGCGGGTTTGATTTTGCCAGTCCTTCTTATTCCGGTGGTAAGGATTTTTGGATTTTCAGAAGTTTTTGAAGAAGTGGCAAAGGTTCTCGTTATACTTTTTGCGATTCTTCCAATTCCTGGGTTAAGGCAGAAAATCGTGTGGACATGTGTGTTTGCCTTGTCATTCGGCGTTTCAGAGAGTATTTTTTATCTTTCAGAAATAATACAAAGCGGGGACCTAGGTATTTTTGTGCTTCGTTTGTTTACGACTATGCCAATGCATATTGTGACGGCGCTTATTATCTTTTTATTCGCACAAAGGGGTAGAAAATGTTTAATCATTGGTGTGTTAATCGCGATCGCGATTCATCTTTTTTATAATTTCGAAATTCTGACTCTGGTGTAGTTTTTGTTTCTGAGGAGGTAGAGCACATGGTAAAAGAAATGCTTCGAGGAAATCAATATTTGTATGTTACTATCCATGTCATATGAATGAACCTATCGTTCTCACAACAAAACCTGGTCGTGATTATGAACTTCTTGATTCTGGAGAAGGGGAAAAGCTCGAACGTTTTGGTACGGTTGTTTTGCGTCGCCCCGACCCGCAGGCACTTTGGAAAAGATCTTTGCCCGCAGAGACTTGGAATGCTGCTGACGTTGGTTTTGTAAACTCTGGTCGCTCTGGAACCTGGAGAAAAAAAGATGGAGTCGCTGATTCTGTGTTAACCGAATCGTGGCCGATCGAACTTTCTGGAATTACGTTTGGTATTTCTCTTTCAGCTTTCAAACATACAGGAATTTTTCCTGAACAAGCAGAAAACTGGAATTGGATTCAGGAAACCATAACCAAAGCTATTGCTGCGCATCGTTCGGTGAATGTATTGAATTTATTTGGATATACGGGTGGAGCAACACTCGCTGCTGCCAAAGCTGGAGCCAATGTCTGTCACGTTGATGGTTCAAAAGTTTCTGTTGCCAAAGCAAGCGAAAACGCCAAACTCTCTGGTCTCGATTCCAAACCAATTCGTTGGATTATTGATGACGCTATGGCATTTGTAAAAAGGGAAGTGCGCCGCGGAAATATCTATGATGCGATTATTATGGATCCGCCGGCATATGGTCATGGTCCAAAAAAAGAATTGTGGCAGATAGAAACTGATTTACCGATTTTGATGGCCGAATGCCAAAAACTTCTTTCGAAGGATCCACTTTTTATACTTATTAACGGCTACGCATCCGGATATTCTGCGATTGCATATAAAAATAATTTGTTTGATTTGCTTGGATTCGAAAAATCCGCCGGAAATATTGTTGCCCGTGGAACGACAGAATTTGGTGAACTTGTACTCGAATCAAAAACCGGCCGCTCATTGCCCGCAGGTATTTTTGCTCGTTGGCGATCAAATTAGTAGCACGGTTAACACCTACATATTTTCCACATGAAAGCTAAAAAAATTCTTCTCGGGCTTGCGTTGGTGATGGTTGTCTTCGCTGCTGTTATCGCGATTTTTGTATATAAAACATTTTCCCCGTCTGGCAAAAATGAAGATACAAAGGATTTTTATTCACAACCGAATTCTC
>JAHFLV010000047.1 GCA_023264565.1 Candidatus Zambryskiibacteriota bacterium | reverse complement strand
CCACGCTCGTTCGAGTTGGGTAATGTAAATCTTAATTTTTTTCCAAAGCGAAATTCGATCATTTTTGATCAAGCCAAAGAAAATATATGGCAAATTTTCCACTCCCCAACCCCAGCGACGTTGCTGTTTATAAATATTGATAAGCGTCTGCCAAAAAGTTGGCGCGAGATTCGCATCCATAGAAAGCGGATACGAGATTGGCGTGACAACATAGTCGCCATCGTAGGCCAAATACGCATTCCAGAAAATTCGAGAATCCTCAGAAACCATGTTGCTCTGCCAATACCCCATTTCATAGAGCGCTTTAAAGCTCACAGAATGAGACGAGAAGGTGGTCATTTTCTCAGGATGCTCCTGCTGGATCATTTGCCAAAATGTACCTGACATCGCCACTACACGCGAAAGAGCCGGCGCATCCCACATATTGTTGTTATACAGCGGCACTGGCTGGAACGAAGTTCGGTGAGGTTTCTCGGCTGTCAGGAAATGCCAGGTAACAGTCGCAAAGTAGTCTGGATACACAACCGTATCAATATCAAAGGCCGAAACGATGACATCTTCGTATGGAATTTTCTTCACATCCAAAACCAGCTTTCGAGTTTCTTCGATTGAGTATGCGATATTTGATCCCTTACCAGCCATTTCGCCTGGCACATCTTTCGGATGCACGGTGATTAAAAAATCGCCAAAAACAGCGGTAAATTTGGTTTTCATGTCATCGGCAAGCACCAACGCTTCGCTTCCCGCTCGTTCTTCGGCACCAAGCACTACGATGATTTTTTTATTGTCGTAATTACAATCAACAAGCGATTGCAAACAATTTTCGATCACTTCCACACCTTCTTTGTAATACGGCAGCAACACCACGTGATACACATGTTCGTAATTGAGATTTTTGAGCATCGCCCCCCAATCCATCGCTTGGTTATGTTTGAGTCGGCGCCAGTTTTTCTGAAGATACGACGAAAGATAGACTGTTTTGAGTAGCCAATAGAAATCAAAAATGATGATGATTACCGCCGCAGCAACCGGAGCGAAGTATGACAAAATTACACATCCGAGAATCGTACCCCAGGCAAGCGCGCCTGGAAGGATTTCGAAAAAACGATACAGCACACGGTCACCACCAGTCAGGTCGCTCGCGCGGCCAATGTGTGGCGGTTTATGAACCTGAGTGCGAGTTTGAGGATTAACGTCCATACGTTTGGAGCTTGGAATTCTGGGAGCCACCTCTCGGGCTTGAACCGAGGACCTACTGTTTACAAAACAGTTGCTCTACCAACTGAGCTAAGGTGGCATGACTGCCGCACGTTCTACCGATACTACCTATATTGAACCTGCCTCACCATCACGGCGCATCGGCATTGAGCGCATATATGGTGACGCAGAATTTTTTGAAAACTCTCGCTGATCGCGCATCTTACTGCTCACTTCGTGATAATGACCATGTGCTTTTGATTTCACGTGGCCAAAAAATGCTTCGATGCGGCTCGGAATGTGCACAAGAAACAAATAAAACGATCGCTCCCAATGATAACTCAAGATTCCCTGAGTCTTTTTACCGAGAGAAACGATCATCGGATCTCCCTTCACCAAAAGGCGCCCCAAAAGGGTTTGTCTGCCATTTTTGTTTTCTTTCATCTTTGCAAACAGCATAATCGCAGCAATGACAAAAGAAAATATGAATGTGTAGAGTAACCACATAATATGTTAGCGAACGGTTGAGAATCGTGCAAAACGGCCAATTTCAATGCGCTCTCCAAACTTCTGGACGGCCTTTTCGATCATTGCCGCAATAGTTACATTTTGGTCCTTAATGAAGGGTTGGTCAAGGAGGATTCTTTCACCAAAATACGCGTTCAATTTTCCTTCGAGTATCTTTTCTCGCATGTTTTCTGGCTTGTCTTTAACTTCATCAGCAAAGACTTCCATAGCCTTTTGCTTTGATTCTGCGTCTACGTCTTCTTTTTTGAGAAATGCTGGGTTTGTTGCAGCGACATGCATTGCAATGTCATGAGCGAGAGTTTTGAATTCTTCGTTTTTAGCAACGAAGTCGGTTTCGCAGAAGAGCTCAACCATAGCGCCGGTACCAATACCGTGAATATATGCAGACACAACACCAGAACCGAGATTACGATCTGACTTTTTGGTCGCGATCACCTTGCTTTGCTTCTGAAGAATGATGATGGCTTTTTCCATGTCGCCACCAGCTTCTTCGAGCGCCTTTCGGCACTGCATGATTGAGATTCCGGTTCGATCTCGTAATTCTTTGATTTGTTCTGTCGTGATTGTCATATATTTGAGAAAGCTATTTTAAAGAACCTAAATAATATACGTCACAGCGGAGCGGGATTATTTCTTTGTCGCCTTTCCTGCTTTGTATGCTTCAACAACTTTGTTTACAAAGAAAGTGATGCTTGCAACAGAGGCGTCGTTTGCAGGAATAGCGTAGTCGACAGCGGTAATGTCGCAGTCAGAACCACAAAGAGCGATCACTGGAATGCCTTTGTCCTGAGCTTCTTTAATAGCGATTTCTTCTTTCTTTGAATCAATGACAAAGAGAACCTTTGGCATTTCTTTCATAGTAACGAGACCTTCGAAGTAGAATTTGAGGTTTTCAATTTCTTTATCGATAAGCATTCGTTCTCGCTTAGTATACTTTGCGAGTTCGCCTTTTTCTTTCTGCATGAGGAGGTCTTCCATCTTCATGACGCGCTTTCGGATCTGAGTGAAGTTTGTGAGAGTTCCACCAATCCAGCGACCATCAACATATGGCATATCAAGACTCAATGCTCCAGCCTTCACAGCTTTTCGAGCTTCGTCCTTTCCTCCAACAA
>JAHFLV010000023.1 GCA_023264565.1 Candidatus Zambryskiibacteriota bacterium | reverse complement strand
TAGAGTTTTTGAGTCGGCACGGTTCGAAACACTTTAAAAGGAGCGAGTGCAATCAACATCGGCCATTCAAGTACCGAAAAAGTTTTTCGCTCCAAGCCAAGAATATGAAAAGGAATACCAAACGTACTATTAGCTTTATGTGAGTACACGGCTTTTTCACCAAGTTGTGCCTCAAAAAGATGAAGCAGAGTTGTCTTACCACTCGAACCAACCACCGTGACAATTTTCGGATTCCAACGTTTTAAAACCTTCGCCGCAAAAAAACCAAAATATGCCGCTACGAAAAAATAGAGCGCGCGTTTTATGTTTTTAAAAATTCGAGAAAGACTCATGTAGCAAATTTTACTTAAGTTTCACTTAAGAATAGATTCTTTTAATGCGCGAATTGAGGCGGGTCAACAGTTCATGGGTAAACACACCGGACTTTGCAGCCACTTCCCAAACCGACGCAGGGCTGTCTATGTCTCCATCAATCAGCACCACTTCGTCCCCGACTAGCGCATCTTTACAATCAGTGCAGTCGATCGTAATCATATCCATTGAAACTCGGCCAAGAATTTTTGCTGGCGTGCCGTTTACCATCACAATTCCTTTAGATGAAAGCGAACCAGGATAGCCGTGCCAGTAACCGATCGGACACACACCAATAACAGTATCGCGAGAAACGATTTCTGAACGATTATATCCAACAGCCGATCCTTTCGGAATTTTTTTCAGTTCGCTTATGATCGTTTTCCAAGTCAAAGATGGCTGCAGCACAAATTTTTTCTGATATTCAACACGCATGTCATCTGATGGATACAAACCATACAAAACCGCACCGAGGCGAACCAAATCTTCACCCTCAACACCTTCTGGACCAAAACGCATGACCCCAGGAGAAGCGGAAACATGAGTCAGAACCTTGAAACCAGCTTCGGTAAATTGTGCATGCACTTTTTCAAAAGTATTTTTTTGTTCATGTGTAAAATCAATTCCATCCTGACGTTTTGCATCAGCAAAATGGGTATACAATCCTTGGATCATCAGCCTGCCAGTATTTTTCTGAAGCATTTCCAAAAGGTCTGGAATTTCTTCCGGCAAAAAACCCTGACGATGCAAACCGGTATCGATTTTGATATGAATTTTTAATTTTTGAGAATCAGAAAATTCGAGCAGATTTTTGAGTGCATCGAAACTTGAAATGGTAATAGAAATGTCGCTTGCAACCGCATCAGCAAAGCGTTTTGGTAGGCTGTACCCCATCACCAAAATCGGCAGTGTGATTCCCTCTTTGCGAAGCGCTAAGGCTTCGGTAATAGAATCACAGCCAAACCAAGAAATCGGTTGACCGGGCATTTTCGAAACATGAGCGGCAAAATCAAGAAATCCGTGGCCATAGGCATTTGATTTCACCACTGCCATGATTTTTGTGTCTTTTGGAAGTAATTTGCGCACCAAAGCCACGTTATGATCGATCGCTTTTGTATCGATTTCAATCCAGGTTCGGAGTTCTTTTTTTATGTCCCTGGCATCCATAGTATTTACGTTCGGCGTTTCCATCGTCGTATTGTTTCAATCACATAGGTTATCGCATATTTCGGTGAAAGAATATAGTCTTTGGCATGCACGTATTCTTCAGCAAAACCTCCAAAACCTTTTTTAAAATTACTGAGCCCAGTCCATGGATGATTGGTTTTTTCATCTGGCACAACTCCCCAGAAATTATAAAATTTGCAGCCACGCAATTTTGCATCTTCAATAATTCTCCACTGCAAAAATTCCGAAGGAGTGATCGAACTATGCGCATGCAACGACGCACCATGATGATAGAACGCAGAGTTTTTTCCAAAAATAATGAGTGCGGTCGAAACGATTTCACCTTTGTATTCGGCAAAATACCAGCGAGCTCGGTTGGTGGCTGAGAATCTTGCAAATTCCGCTGCAATGTACTGCTTCGAATATGGCACAAATTTTTGGCGAGCGGCGGTATCGGAATAGACCTTCCAAAAAAGTTCGATGTCTGCTGCATTGGCACCCGATCGAATAATGATGCCGTCTCGCTCAGCTTTTCGAATGCCGTAGCGAGTATTTTTTTTCATTTCAATAAGCAGTCGTTCTGCTGGCGGTTGAATGTCGAGAATCCACGACAATTCACTGTAGACATGAATCGGTGCTTCAATGAATCCGAGGTTTTTAAACAAAACGCGATTTTCTGGAGTATTTAAAAGAGTTGGACAGATTCGAATGAAGTCACATTTTTCTTGTTTGCCGATTTTTTTGAATTCGCCTTTGAAAGCAGCCAGAACTTTTGAAATATCGACACCAGGTTTTTTAGAAAACACTGGACCATGCGGACATAATACAAAACTGCCGCGACGCGCTCGAACAATAGACACAAGCGCCACCGAAACCAAATGTTCTTTATCAAAAACTCCCACACGATAAATCTTCTTACCCATATCTTCTTCGACTTCACCCCAGGCATACGCATGCAAAAAAGTACTCGGTGCAATTTGATCCACGAAGCTATCCCAGACATTTTTATCTGTAATTGGTTTAACGGTATACATATTAGCCAAAAAGAATCTTAATTATTTCTGAAGCAGCTTTATGATTTATTCCGATATGTGTAGGCAGGTTAAAAGTTGTCGAGGCCAAGCGTTCGGCGTTTGGACATGAACCCATTTCATACCCAATTTTTTCATATTGCACACCACGTGGCGCGATCACAGTCGTATACCAATCACCCAATTGAATTCCCTTCGCTCGTGCTTTCAAAAAGTAAGATTCGACATTTTGTACATTGAGATTATTTTCTGAAATCACCACCGTGTATCTAAGATATGCGTGACCTGGGATAAATGCCGGCGCATTAATATCTGATCGACCCGAAAGAGCCGCCGAATACTGCTGTGCAATTTCTTGGCGATGAGCAGTGAATCGTGGAAGTTTTTGGAGTTGATGATATGCAAGCTGAGCAAGAGCACCCGAAAACTGATGACCAAAAAAAGTTGGTTTGCCACCAGAAAGCTCGGTCGATTGCACAGCTTTTGAAATAATATGGAGACGTTTGGCAATTTCTAAAATAATTTTGCCAAGCGTAATTCGAGCTGATGATTTTCCAAATGATGGAAAATTATATGTCACTTTCGCCGCAGCCAAAACGAGTGGATGCATGAGTTGCTGTTTGATCCAAATCAGGCTTGGCAAAGGATACGCTGCCACAAGCGCAGAAATTTTTTGGTGAAGTTCAGGTGAAGACGTGGCAATTGCCCCACCAAACACTGAAGAAATGCTTTTATCACGACCAAAACTAAAAAAAGACGCATCGGCAAAAGAGCCGAGTGGCTGCATGTCATGCGTACCACCATTTTTACCAACACGCTCGCTGGAGATTTCGCCACCAAGTGCATGCGCGCAATCCTCAATCACTGCAATTTTTTTCTCGCGAGCAAATTCCAAAATTTCTTTAATTCGCGCCGGCTGACCAAATGTATGTTGCACAACGATCGCTCTGGTCTGTTCAGTAACCTTATTCTTAAGATCCTCAAGACTCATAGTGAGATCATCTTCACAATCAACATATACAGGTGTAGCCTCAGCCCACAAAATCGGATCTGGCACCGCAACGCATGTATAGGCCTGCAAAATAACTTCATCTCCGTCACCAATTCCCATTGCTTTCAAAATAGTAAAAAGTGCGGTTCGACCACTGTCGACCGTCGAAACTAAAAAATTTCGCTGACTTGAATTTTGCGAACCAGACGAGGTTACTGAAAGTTTTTCACTCAAAAGATTTTCGAGTTTTTTTCGAGCAGCGTGTCTTTTCCAAGTCCATGGAGTAAAAAGAACCTTAAGAGTCAGGAGAAGGTCGTCTCGTTCTGTGTTTGGTGAAAGACCGGTATGAATCATGTAGTGTAAACTCTATCAAATTTTAGACCTCACCAAAAGAAAAAGCCCCACATGAAGGGGCTCTTAGGGACCGGGAAAACGTTGATCAGTGCATGGCAAACCAGGAAAGCAGCGCTGCTGCCACGAAACATGCAACACCAATCGAGAGTCGCAACGGCCTGCTGCGCAAGCGTTCACGCAAACTCAGTTTGGGCGTTCCGTGTACTCCGAGCGAAACACGCTCGTCATCCCGCAGTCCTTCGTCACCGTTGATATCCAAACCGCTAAATGCCGCGTCCTGCGTGTTCATGAATCACACTCCATTGTGAAAGTTCTGATCTGTACAACAAAAACATCTAGAAACAATATAACACGATATTTGAAAAAATCAAATCAATTGGTGCGTAGGGCAGGATTCGAACCTGCGAAGACCAATGGTCGACAGATTTACAGTCTGTTGCGATTGACCGCTCCGCCACCTACGCAAATGCGGCCTTATGCCGCTTGAGGAATTGTATTGGAAAACGAGCAGATTATCAAGAAAACAAAACCACGCAGTAATGCAAATTTGACAATCTGATTTTTCAATGTATTCTCTTGCGAGAACGAGTCTCGCACCGAACAAGGAGTAGAACAGATGGCGGACGAACTTGAGAAGGGTCTTACCACACTGGAACTGACAGTACGTGCTCGAAAGTGCCTTATCTTGAGAGGTGGAATCAAGTCCATCAAAGCACTTCTCGGCAAGACATCTGAGGATTTGTTGGAAATCAAAGGATTTGGCCGAACAAGCTTACGCCAGGTCAAAGATAAACTTGCAAAACATGGGTGGGCGCTCAAGGATGACAGCCTTGCCTGACCATTCAGTAACCAAAAAGCCCGGAGCGAATGCTCCGGGCTTTTTCTAAATTTTTATTTTCCTTATTTATTTTGCAATTGGCTCGCTCGTCATCACAATCGATTCTTCAATCAAACTTCCCTTCTTTCCTTTCTTTACATCGAATGTAAATTCGCCATTTTTAACATCAACTGAAACAATACCGCCTTTCATAATTCCTTTAGAAATAATGAGGGATGCAACCTGGTTCAAGATTTTATTCTGAATGAGACGTCGAAGTGGTCGTGCTCCGTATTGTGGGTTATAGCCTTCCTTCGCAAGAAATTCGAGCGCAGCGGGAGTTACTTCGAGTGCAATTTCTTTTTGGGCGAGTCGCTGTTTTACAAAATCTACCTGGATTTTTGCGATATTCGAGATCGCTTCCTTACCCAAGACGTCGAAGATCACAATATCGTCAAGTCGGTTCAAAAATTCCGGCTTGAAGTATTCCTTCAAAGAATTCATAAGACGATTCTTGGTTTCTTCGTACGAATCTTTTTGTTCCATATCTCCAGAGAAACCGATCTTCTGCATTCGGTCGATATATTGCGCGCCGATGTTCGAAGTCAAAACAATCACAGTGTTTTTGAAGTTCACCGTGCGTCCCTTTGCATCAGTGAGTCGGCCGTTGTCCAAAACCTGCAAAAGAATATTGAAGACTTCTGGATGAGCCTTTTCGATTTCGTCGAAAAGAATAACCGCATATGGACGATGTCGAACAAGTTCGGTCAAAGAACCTCCTTCTTCGTAACCAACATAGCCTGGAGGTGCACCGATGATTTTTGAAACCGCATGTTTCTCCATAAACTCAGACATGTCGATTCGAATGAGCGCTTTTTCATCGTCGAACATGAACTCTGCGAGGGCCTTTGTGAGTTCGGTTTTTCCAACACCGGTCGGACCCATAAAGAGGAATGATCCGATCGGGCGATTTGGATCAGAGATACCAGCGCGGGATCGTTTTACTGTATCGGAAATTACCTGCACGGCTTTGTCCTGACCAACAATTCGTCTCTTGAT
This sequence comes from Candidatus Zambryskiibacteriota bacterium, assembly GCA_023264565.1. GTDB lineage: Bacteria > Patescibacteriota > Minisyncoccia > Phycocordibacterales > DATGWK01 > JAHFLV01. Next base: position 4,702 of record JAHFLV010000023.1, on the reverse strand, counting down.
GAATTCTTCGATGCGATTAAGTTTTTCCGCTTCAGCTTCGAGCATTCGGTCGGTTGGCACACCAGTCCAGCGTGACACAATGTCCGCAATATCCTGCTCTTCGATTTGTTCACGCAAAATACTTCGAGAGCTTTGGAGTTTTTTGAGCTTCTTGGTTTTTACATCGAGTTCCTTTTCAAGTTCAGGAATTTTTCCATATCGAATTTCCGCAACCTTCGCGAGGTCGATTCGCGCTTCTGCGCCGTCTGCTTCGTGTCGCAAACGATCAAGATCTTTTTTAATTTCCTTAATTTCGAGAACAGTTTCTTTTTCATTTTTCCATTTGAGTTCTATTTCAGATGTCTGTTCTTTCAAATCGGCAATTTCGCTATCGATTTCTTTGAGGCGAGTTTTGGTTTTCGGGCTTTTTGTAGTTTTTACTTCTTTTGAAAGCGCCTCTTTTTCAATTTCAAGACGCATCACTTTGGCATGAGAGTCTACCAATACCTGTGGCATATTTTCCAAAGAAATTCGGCGGAATGAAGCGGCTTCGTCGATCAAATCAACAGCCTTGTCTGGCAAGAATCGGTCTGCAATATAACGACTACTCAAGTTAACCGCAGCTCGGATCGCATCATCAGTAATATGCACACCATGGTAAGTCTCATATTTATCTTTAAGACCGCGCAAAATAGCGATCGCATCCTCAACAGATGGTTCGTTTACATATACGGGCTGGAAACGTCGTGTGAGCGCCGGATCCTTTTCAATATATTTTTGGTATTCCTTGAGAGTTGTGGCACCGATCGCCCGGAGTTCGCCGCGAGCAAGTGGCGGCTTCAACATATTTGAAGCATCAATAGAACCCTCAGCAGCTCCCGCGCCAACAATAGTATGAATTTCGTCGATGAAGAGAATAATTTTTCCTTCAGAACGTTCGACTTCTTTGATAATGCTTTTGAGTCGCTCTTCGAATTCACCGCGGTATTTTGTACCAGCAATAAGAAGACCAAGATCAAGAGACACAAGCTCTTTACCTTTCAAAGATTCTGGAACATCTCCCTGAGCCATTTTAATAGCGAGGCCTTCGGCGATTGCGGTTTTTCCAACACCAGCTTCTCCGATCAAAATCGGATTATTTTTCTTACGTCGAGAAAGAATCTGAATGATTCGAGAAATTTCCTGATCACGACCAATCACTGGATCGAGTTTATTTTCGTGCGCGAGCTTGGTAAGACTTCGAGTGTATTTCAAAATAGACTTTGGTTTTTTAGCGCTCGGAGTTCCTTCAGTTTTTGTATGTCGAAGTTCTTCGATCACTTTGACAACTTTTTCACGATTGAGTTTGAAACGTGACAAAAGTTCGCGTGCCTGACCTTGGCTGTCGAGAATTGCTAAGAACAAATGTTCCGTAGAAACAAATTCATCACTCAAGGTCGCGGCGATTTTGGTGCTGCTTTCGATTGCCTGCGCAAGTTCTGGAGTGAGATAAATCTGGTATGAAGGAGAAACTGTGCCGCCACCTTCTGGATTTTCGATAAGTTCAAGAATTGAATCGGTCAAAAGAATAGTGTCGGTATCGAGTTTTTCGATGATCGAAGTGACCATGCTTTCTTCTTGTAAAATAAGCGCCGCAAGCAAATGCATCGGGTTCACGTGGTTTTGTCCGCGTTCAATAGCAAGCTCGTGGGCTTTTCGAATGGCTTCTTTGGCTTTGGTTGTGAAATGATTGAATGGAGGCATATGTTTAGGAGTTTTTACGGCACCAATAATAGCACAAATTTCTCAAAATGCAAATATTTTTGAACGGGTTTTAGTTTGCGGTGGTGCTAAAAAATGTAGGATTGTCGCGGCGAATTTGGCTAATTGGAATATATGAGGTTTCAAGCATTCGGGAAGCGTCGTAATTTTCAAAACCAACCATTTCTCCGTTCAGGTTGAGAAGAATTGAACCAGAAATAGAGTCCCGGAGTGGTGTATCGGTTTCGATTTCAGAAACTGTCTTTGTGGTAGCGGTCGTTGTTGCGGTAGTGCGGGAAACGGCACCTGATGAACCAAAATCAACTGAATTTATTCTGCCGATCGCAACACCTTCTTTGTCTTTTCCACCCATCGCAATTACAGTTTGGCCGAGCTGAACGGTATCAGAATTTCCAACGGTTTCAGGAATATAATTTTTTACAGGAGCATTTTTCGAGGGAACCAAAAAAACAAAATTTGATTTATCGACTGTTTTTGAAATCACCACCGGATATGAATCCCCTGTCGCAAATGAAACCGCAGTGTATGTGCCACTCGTCACATATCGCTTGTCAGCAAGAATCGTACCGTCTTTATTGATAATCACTCCAACACTTTGCACATTTGTCTGATCTCGAGAACCAGAAATATCTTTAGAAAGATGCACGAGGCTGCTTCGGCTTTTACTAATCGCGTCGATTACAAGTTCTTCTTCTTTAACAACAACGGTTGTAACTTCTTTTACTGTCGGTGTACCAGATGAGCCAGATGAACCTTGTTCCGGAACAATAGTCTGGACAGTTCTTTCAACAACTCGGTTGATTGTCTGTGTAACATTTTGGGGAGCTTCACGTAAAAGCGAAGTCGTAATAATACCGGTACCAATTGAGGTAACGAAGCTTGCCAAGAGGCAGAGAAGAATTATTTGGGTTTTGTTGAGATCTTCTATCATTTGTTGTAATCATAGAGCAATCGCCCGCCTTTGGCAAAAGCATATTTTAAAAGTATAATTTGAGCTTGAAATATGGCTTATTTTTTCACAAACGAAATACTTTTTTGGGCATTAGTTGTTGTAGGAGTCGTCGCTATTACTGACGCAGTGTGGCTCTTTTTTATTACAAAATAACTTACTCGCCTTTTAGGCGGTAGCCAGGCCAAAGACATCAGTGAGTCACTCGGACTGATCCGAAAAGAATTAGATAAAACCAAAAGTTTTAAAAATGAAATTAATGCATATCTCGAAACCGTAGAGACACGTCTCAAACGAAGCGTTCAAAGTGTCGAAACCATTCGATTCAATCCATTCAAAGGTACTGGTGATGGCGGCAACCAAAGCTTTTCTACTTCTTTTATAGATGAAAATGGTAAGGGCGTAGTGGTTTCCGGTCTCTATAGTCGCGACCGTGTCAGCGTTTTTAGCAAAGCAATCGAGCATTTTGATTCCAGCTTTGAACTTACCGAGGAAGAAAAAGAGATCATCAAACGATCCGAAAAAAACCTTGCCCAGCTGACCACAGGTCCCAAAAAATAGATTCTTTACTCTAAGTAAGCTATATTGTGTGCTACGTTAGGTTACATATCTGAACTGCTATGACTACCGTCCCCAAAAAAACCACAATAATAGAGCGTCCGCCGATCGTCGTCGTGATGGGTCATATTGACCATGGCAAATCTACTCTCCTCGACTATATCCGAAAAACCAAGATCGTTGACGACGAAGCCGGTGGCATCACCCAGCATGTTTCTGCCTACGAAACAATTTACGAAGGCAGTGCCGACCATAAAAAACGCCGAGTTACTTTTCTCGATACACCAGGTCACGAAGCCTTTCAAACACTTCGTTCCCGCGGAGCAAAAGTCGCAGATGTAGCAATTCTTGTTGTTTCTGCAGACGACGGCGTTAAACGCCAGACTGTCGAGGCTCTTTCCGTTATCCGAGAACAAAATATTCCGTTTGTTGTGGCAATCAACAAAATCGACAAACCAAACGCAAATATAGATAAAACCAAAATCAGCCTCGCTGAAAATGATGTATACGTAGAAGGATATGGGGGCACCGTTTCTTGCGTACCAATTTCTGCAAAAACCGGCGAAGGCGTTCAGGAACTCCTCGATGTGGTTTTTCTTTCAACCGATCTTCAGGAACTCACTGGTGACACAAACACTCCAGCCAAAGGCGTTGTGATCGAAAGCAAACTCGACCCACGTATCGGCATCAGTGCAACACTTATAGTAAAAGACGGCACACTCAAAGCCGGTCAGTTTGTAGCGGCTGGTGGCTGTATTGCTCCTGTTCGAATCGTTCAGAATGACTTGGGTCAAAAAGTGACCGAGGCCACCTTCTCTACCCCAATCACCATCGTTGGTTGGAACGAACTCGTCGCAGCTGGAGCAGAATTCAATACGTTCAACACAAAAGAAGAGGCACTCAATTTTGCCAAAACATACAAAACAGATTTTATCCCATACGTAAAACCAGAAAGCGCAGTCGAAGCAGAAATTCCCGCAGTCACTTTTATCGTTAAGGCTGATACACTCGGCAGCGTCGAGGCAATCAACTATGAAATTGGCAAGCTTGGTAACGAGCGCATTCGCCCAAGAATTATTTATAGCGGTGTTGGCGCAATTGGCGAGGGTGACGTCAAAGCTGCGAACGTCAATAAAAAAGCTTTTATTCTTGGCTTCAACACCAAAGCCGACAACGCTGCCAAAATTTTGGCAGAACGCGATAGCATTTCTGTCGAAATTTTCTCTATTATTTACAAACTCACCGAACGAATCGAGCAGATTTTAGTTGAACAAACTCCAAAGATGATGGTCGACGAAATCACCGGTAGTGCTCGCATTCTCCGAACCTTCAGCCGCCAAGGCGACAAACAAATTATCGGTGGCAAAGTCGACGAAGGCGCGATTTCTGTAGGCGAAACAGTAAAAATTATCCGACGTGAAGCCGAAATCGGTTTGGGTCGAGTCAAAGGCATGC
>JAHFLV010000022.1 GCA_023264565.1 Candidatus Zambryskiibacteriota bacterium | reverse complement strand
ATTGAACTCGCAACTCCGGTTTCTCACATCTGGTTCCTCCGAGGTTTGCCTTCACGAATCGGTCTCATCATGGGAATTCCTACCATTGAAATCGAAAAGGTTATTTACTTTGCAGGATATGTCGTCACCAGCGTTTCTGAAGAAGAACGAACTCGAATCCTCAAAGATCTCGACGGTGAATTCAAGGCAAAAGTAAAAGGAGCAGGTGACGACAAAACCAAAGAAGCATTCAAAGAACTTTTCTCAAACATCAAACGAGATGTTGAGACTATTAAAGAAGGACGAGTGCTCGATGAAATCGAATACCATAATTTCTCCGTAAAATATGGCGCGCTTTTTGAAGCGGGAATTGGTGCTGAAGCGATTTTCAAACTTTTCAAGAAAGTTGATTTGAAGAAGCTCGAAAAGAATCTTGAAGAAGCGATGGAAACTGCTCCAGGTATCGAAACTGACAAAATTCAGAAGCGTCTTTCTCTCATCCGAAATTTGATCAAGAACAACATTCGACCAGAATGGATGTTCCTTACACGTATCCCAGTTATTCCACCAGCACTTCGACCGATGGTTCCATTGGACGGTGGTCGTTATGCGACATCTGACGTGAACGATTTGTACCGACGTGTCATCAACCGCAACAACCGACTTCGAAAACTTAAAGAAATCAACGCTCCAGAAGTTATTCTCCGAAACGAGAAACGTATTTTGCAGGAGGCAGTTGATGCACTTATCGACAACACCATTCGCCACGGATCTTCATCTGCTGGTGCATTAAACCAGTCTCAGCGCCGACCGCTGAAGTCTCTTTCAGACAACCTCAAAGGAAAGCGAGGTCTCTTCCGACAGAACTTGCTCGGAAAGCGAGTTGATTACTCTGGCCGATCTGTCATCGTCATTGGTGCAGATTTGAAACTCCATCAGTGTGGTTTGCCGAAGCACATGGCTCTTGAACTCTTCAAGCCATTCGTTATTTCAGGTCTTTTGAAAAAAGAACTTGCGTACAACATTCGTGGCGCAAGCCGACTTATCGAAGACGGAATTCCAGAAGTCTGGGCAATTCTCGAAGAGGTTATTAAAGACAAGTACGTGCTTTTGAACCGAGCGCCAACTTTGCATCGATTGGGTATTCAGGCTTTCAAACCAATCCTTATTGAAGGAAATGCGATTCAGGTGCATCCACTCGTTTGTACAGCGTTCAACGCCGACTTCGACGGTGACCAGATGGCTGTTCACGTACCACTTTCTGACGAAGCACAGGCTGAAGCTCGCATGATCATGGCTTCTGACAAAAACATTTTGAAGCCAGGTTCTGGAGATCCAGTGCTTTCAGCAAAAATGCTCGACATTATTCTCGGTTGTTACTGGATGACAAAAATCATCCCAGGTGAAAAAGGCGAAGGAATGGTCTTCGAAGATCCACAGAGCGCTGGCATCGCGCACTCTTTCGGTGAACTCAACTACCGAGCAAAGATCAAAGTGTTGGCTCCAGTGGGTGATCCAAAGTTTGCAGAAATGGCTGGTACGATTTTTGAAACTACTGCTGGTCGTTTGCTCTTCAACAGTATTCTTCCTGCAGAACATCCATATCTCAATTTTGAAATTGATCGAAAGAAAATGTCTGGAATCCTTGATGACATGATTACTCGATATGGTATCGAAGCAATTCCTGCGATCATGGACAACATTAAGGCGTTCGGTTTCCATTACACAACTCGATCTGGCGTTACGTGGGGAATTGATGAAGTTGTTATTCCAAAAGAAAAATACGAAGTTATTTCTCGAGCAAAGGGTAAGGTTGAAGTTATCGTTGGTCAGTTTAATGAAGGCTTGATCTCTGAAGAAGAACGATTCCGAAAGTGTATCGAAATCTGGCATGCTGCGAAAAACGAAATCGAAAAACTTATTCCAGGAACTCTCGATCCAAAAGGTTCTCTCTATGACATGGTGAACTCTGGTGCCCGAGGTTCGGTTGCGCAGATTACACAGATGGGAGGTATGAAAGGTTTGATCCAGAACACTGCCGGCGAAACTAACGAATTCCCAATTCTTTCATCTACAAAAGAAGGTTTGACTCCGATCGAATACTTCATTACCACTCACGGTTCTCGAAAAGGTCTTACCGACACCGCGCTCAACACTGCAAAAGCAGGTTACCTTACTCGCCGATTGTTCGACGTTGCACAGGACGTTATCACCACTGAAGACGACTGTGGAACTAAAGATGGTATCAAGATTGTTAAAGAAGGTGCATCTGGTATTGAAATTCCTCTTTCAAAGAACGTTCGAGGCCGATACCTTGCTGAAGATGTTGTTGCTGGTGGCAAAACTATTGCTGAAAAAGGCGACTTCGTTACAAAAGAACTTGCGATTGCAATCGACAAGTCTGGTGTTTCAGAAGCGATCGTTCGATCACCATTGTCATGTAAAACAGTGCAGGGTATTTGTGTAAAGTGTTACGGATCAGATCTTGGTAATAGCAAACCAATCGCCATGGGTGAAGCTGTCGGAACTGTCGCTGCACAAGCGATCGGTGAACCAGGTACACAGCTCACAATGCGTACATTCCACGCCGGAGGTACTGCGTCTGTCGGTGGAGACATCACACAAGGTCTTCCTCGAGTTGAAGAAGTCTTCGAAAAGCGAAAGCCAAAGAGTCCTGCGGTTGTCAGTTTCGTTGATGGAACCGTTATCGAAGTTCGAAACACTCCAGGTGAAAAGATGATTGTCATCATGCCTGAAGTTGGCGACAAGACAAAAGGAAAGACTGTTCATGGTGCAATCGAATATCCAGTTGCTCACGCTCGTATGATCTTGGTTAAAAATGGAACTAACGTGAAGCGTGGTGACATTTTGACTGACGGTTCTGCAGATCTCGATGAACTCTTTGTGTACGCTGGAAAAGAAAAGACCGAACTCTACATTATTAAAGAAATCAGTAAGCTCTACGAACTTCAGGGTGAAAACGTGGCTCGAAAGCATATTGAAGTTATCGTTCGCCAGATGTTCAATCGCCGAAAGGTTGTTGATCAGGGTGATACTCAGTTCTCAGCGGGAGACACGGTTGAACTCGCTGAGCTTCTCGAATCAAACAAACGAGCACGAGCAAAAGATCAAAAAGAGGCAAAAGCAAACTCACTTATCATGGGTATTACCGAAGTTTCTCTTTCACGACGAAGCTTCTTGTCAGCCGCTTCATTCCAACACACCACTCGTGTCCTCATTAACGGCGCACTCCGAAGTCATAAAGACCTCTTGGTTGGTCTTAAGGAAAACGTCATTATTGGTAATCTCATTCCTGCCGGAACTGGTTTCCCGGGCAGTGTAAAAGAAAAGATGATTACTGACGCGATGACAGATTTGAAACGAGAATAGGAGCGGGAAAACTGTCGCGAGTTTTTCGTGTCGTGCGTTTGTGTCGTATTCGTAGGAAACGTCTGAAATAACATATGTCGTCTTCCGTTGAAAAAATAAAAGAACGACTCTCGATCACGGACGTGGTGTCCGCGTATGTGAAGTTGGAAAAAGCCGGCGCAAGCTACAAGGCAAAATGTCCATTTCATAATGAAAAGAGTGCCTCGTTCTTTATTTCACCAGATCGCGGCACCTATTATTGTTTCGGCTGCGGAGCGAAAGGAGACATCTTTACCTTCGTCGAAGAATTCGAAGGTTTGGAGTTCAAACAGGCGCTCGTAAACCTTGCCGAAAAAGCCGGCGTGGAACTTGTGCCAGAAGCTCGTGGTGAGCAAGATGCAAAAGCCAAGCTCTACAATGCAGTCGAAGCAGCGACGCAGTACTTTGAGAAAGAGATTCAGGGGAATAAGCCGATTCTCGAATATTTGCAAAAGCGCGGATTAACTGCAGAAACAATTGCCAAATGGCGGATTGGTTGGGCAAAGAACGAATGGCGTTCATTACACGACCATTTGAAGAACCAGAAAATTTCTGACAATGACATGTTGGCGACCGGGCTCATCAAGCAAAACGACAGTGGTTCGGCTGCCGGAGCCGAGGCTCGTTTTTACGACGTTTTTCGCGGCCGAATCATGTTTCCGATTTTTGATTCAAGTGGCAGGCCGGTCGCATTTTCTGGACGAATATTTATCGACGATGAAAAGTCACCAAAATATTTAAACAGCCCCGCGACCGCGCTCTTTAACAAGTCCGAAGTTCTGTATGGTTTCGATCGAGCAAAAACGGCGATCAGAAAATTAAATTACTCGATTTTGGTTGAAGGGCAAATGGACTTGATCTTGTCTCATCAGGCCGGACTCGAAAATACCGTGGCGTCTTCAGGAACTGCGCTGACCGAATTTCATTTGCGCCGACTCCAGAAAATTTCGCCGCGAGTGATGTTTGCTTTCGACTCAGACAGCGCGGGCTTCAATGCCACCAAACGCAGCGCTGAGCTTGCATTGCAAATCGGCATGGAGGTGAAGGTTGCGGTTTTGCCACCCGGCGAAGATCCAGCGTCACTTGTGGCCAAAAATCCAAATCATTGGAAAACGGCGCTCAAAGATGGAAAGCATATTATCGCTTTCTACTTGGACAAAGTGATGCATCAAAACACCGACCGAAGATTCTTGCTCAATGAAATCAAAACTGGTGTCTTTCCGTTTATTCTCGAGCTACCAAGCAAAATCGATCAAGACACCTTTGTGAAAATGATCGTCGATAAAACTGGACTCAAAGAGCAAGCGGTTAGAGATGATTTGAGAACACTGCAAATCGCTCAGGCAAAAGGCATCAAACCAGTGGCTGCTTCGCAGCAGCAAGCACAGCCATCAAATGCCGCCATTCCGATATCGCGGCAGCAGGGAATCGAGCGGCGAATTATCGGAGTGATCCTCTGGCAGGAAAGCAAAAAAGATCGAAGTGAAATGGCCAGTGCGATTCGAAAACGGTTTGTTGAGATTGCCGGTGAAGAAAGTGCGAAAAAGCTTGAAGAGGCAATAGAAACAGAAAAAGAGAAGTTGATTTTCGAAGCCGAGCAATATTATGAGCACAGCTTGAAATTCGAAGAAGATATACAAGAAATTTTTATAAATTTACAAGAAGAGTTACTTAAGTACGAATTGGGTAAAAAAATGGCTGAACTTCAAAAAGCCGAACGTTCGCAAGATGTAGAGGGTGCGACAAAACTTCTTGCAGAATGCCAAGGCATTACGAAGAAAATGGCCGATTTGAGAAAACAAGAAAAATAAAATGGCATCATCAAATAAAAAAACGAAAAAGGCAAAAAAGGTGGCCAAAGCCTCCAAGAAAAAAATGCCTACCCAAAAAGTAATTAAGTCTAATAAAAAGACAGCTTCAAAACCTGAAAAGCCTGCGAAACCTGCAAAGGTTGAAAAAGCTCCGAAAGTCGTTTTGACTGGCGAGGCTTTGAAAAATGCCAAGCGTCTTGAGGCATGCGTGAAGCGCCTTATTCAAAAAGGAAAAGATCGCGGCTTTGTTACATATGATGAAATCCTTAAAGAATTTCCAACTGTCGAAGAAGACATTGGTTTCCTTGAAGAGCTCTATGCACGTCTCAACGCTGGTGGCATCGACGTCCTCGAAAGCGGCGGTCTTTTGGATATTGCGGTCGACGATACACTCAAGAAATATACCGGCCACGAAAGCAGTTCTGGCTACGACTCAATCCAAATGTATTTGAAAGAAATCGGTCAGTATCCGCTCATTAACGGCGCGACCGAAAAAGAGCTTGCGAAGCGAATCGAAGCAGGGGATCAGGAAGCGGTAAACTTACTCGCTCGATCAAACTTGCGCCTCGTGGTTTCGATTGCTAAAAAATACGTTGGACGAAGCCCCGACCTTACGCTTCTTGATTTGATTCAAGAAGGAAATCTCGGTCTCTTTAAGGCCGTTGATAAATTCGACTGGACTAAGGGTTATAAATTCTCAACCTACGCAACCTGGTGGATTCGTCAGGCGATCACCCGCGCCCTCGCTGACCAGTCTCGAACCATCCGCGTGCCAGTGCATATGGTTGAAACGATTGCAAAATACAAACAAATCGTTCGACGACTTTCTCAGGACCTCGGTCGCGATCCACTTCCAGAAGAAGTAGCAACTGAAATGGACTTGGATGTCGAAAAGATTTATCAGATCGAAAAGATTGATCAAAATACCGTGTCGCTTGAAAGCCCTGTTGGTGACGAGGACGATGGTAAATCAACCCTCGGTGACTTTATTGCCGACGACAAAATTCTTTCTCCAGACCAAGAATCAGCTCGAAGAATTATTGCTGATCAGATCCGAGAAATTTTGGACGATCTTCCACAGAAGGAGCGAAAGATTTTGGAAATGCGACACGGACTTGTTGATGGCATCACTCATACGCTCGAAGAAGTTGGAAAAGAATTCGGCGTTACTCGAGAACGTATTCGACAGATCGAAGCGAAGGCTCATGAAAAGATTCGGCAGCATCCGAGTATCAACCGACTCAGAAACTACTATTAGAACTGCGGCCGAGGTTGGCAAAAATTACATAAAAGAAAAGCCCTGTCGTATGACGGGGCTTTTTGCTTGTAGAGAAGGGGAATGTTTCTGTTAGAGGAACGTGCAGATCAGAACTGCCAGGACCACGATACCAACGAAGGGCGCGTAGCGAATGATGATTGTTGCGAGCCCGGCTCCTTGCTTGTCAGTCTGGAACTCAACATTCACAACCCCGGCTATCTGTAGGCTGTTTTTATCGAACTTCGTGATCGCATAAAGCGTGGCGTATCCGAGCATAATCAGAAGGTAAACCTTGATTGGATCCATCCGTAGCTCCTTTGCTGCCAAATTACATTTCTTCGGTGAATATATAGCGGAAAATTTCTTTAGTCAAACGGTTGAAGTAAAAAGCATGATAAAATTGCCCCAACAACAATTATGAAAGAATCTATTTTTGAAGCTAATTTTAAAGATCGATATAACAAACTCAACCCGAAACAGCGCTCGGCGGTTGATGCAATCGATGGGCCGGTGATTGTCATTGCAGGTCCAGGAACAGGCAAGACCTCGATTCTTACATTGCGTATCGCTAACATTTTGCGTCAGACCGACACACCTCCAGAAAGTATTTTGGCACTTACATTTACCGAATCTGGTGTGCATTCTATTCGTAAAAAGCTGGTAGAAATAATCGGTGCGACCGGATATCGAATTTCTATTTATACATTTCACAGTTTTTGTAATGACGTCATTAAAAACTTTCCGCAGGAATTTCCGAGAATCATTGGTGCTCAGCATGTCACTGATCTCGACCAAATCGGCATTCTCGAAGATATTATTCAAAACACTAAACTCGAAGCCTTGAAGCCGACAGGTAGTCCGCTTTTCTATCTCAAATCTATTTTAAGTTTTATTAAAGAACTAAAGCGTGAAGATGTCAGTCCAGATGAGTACAGAAAACATACAAAAAACTTTGAAGATTCTGTGATGGGTCTTGAGGATCTTCGACATGAAAAGGGTGCATATAAGGGCGAAATCAAAGCCAAATACAAACCGGCACTTCGCAAAATTGAAAACAGTTTGGAGTTTGCTGTCGTATACGAAAAATATCAAAAGGCCCTTGAAGAAAAACGTCTCTACGACTACGAAGACATGATTGTCGAAGTACTTCGCGAGCTTCGAGAAAATAAAGATCTGTTGCTTGAGTTGCAAGAAACCTATCAATATATTTTGGCTGACGAACATCAGGATGCGAATCGTGGACAAAACCGCTTGCTTGAACTCCTGTCGGGTTTTCATGAACGTCCAAATCTTTTTGTTGTGGGCGACGAAAAGCAGGCGATTTTCCGCTTTCAGGGTGCCTCGCTTGAAAATTTTCTCTATTTTAAAAAACAATTTCCAGATGCGGAAGTAATTGCCTTGAGCCAAAATTATCGTTCGACGCAGAGAATTCTCGATGCCTCACATTCATTAATTGAAAAGAATTCGTCAGGTGAAGTCGAGCGAGTTCGTTTGGAGGCGAGTGGCGAAAAACGTACGGGCGCAGGTTCAAAAAATGCCGAAATAAAAAGCGCTGCTCAAAAATCTGCCGACATTTTTGTCATCGAATGCCCAACACCTCAGGGTGAGGTTGTTGTGATTGCAAAGCATATTCAAGAAAAAATAAAAGCTGGTGTACGGCCCGAGGATATTGCCGTGCTTTTTCGAGACAATCGCGATGGTGGGGAAATCGCACGCTTGTTTCAGACGCTCGATGTTCCGTATGTACTTCATACCGATATCGATGTTTTGGGTCACGAATATGTGCAAAAACTTCTCTTTATTTTGAGGGCCATAAACGACTTTGGAAATGAAACGTTTCTAACCCAAGTGCTGTTCCTCGACCTCTTTAAGCTCAATCATTTGGATGTCTTCAAGGTGCTTGGTAGATGTCGCCAAACACACCGTAATTTGCTCGATACCATTCGATCTGCAGAGGAACTCGAAAAGGCCGGCGTCGACGATTCTAAGGCCTTTTTAGAGCTTTATACGCTGCTTCATGACCTCAGTGTTGTGGCTAAAAACAAGAGTCTTATCGACGCCCTTCAGGAAGTAGTTTCAAGGGTTGGTTTTATCGGCTTTCTTTTATCCAAACCACGCCCGCTTGAACTCATTGCTGCCTATGACGCACTTCTTACTCATTCCATAGAACTACTTGAACGTCATAAGGACGTCCGCCTCAAGGACTATCTTGAGCTCTTGGGAAAGATGTCTGAACACACCGTATCAGTGCGCGCAAAGGGTGTATCGACATATCCTGGCAAGGTAAATCTCATGACGGCACATAAGTCCAAAGGTCTTGAGTTTGATCATGTATATTGCGCGCATTTGAACGACGGCCGTTGGGGTGGTCGTCGCAATAGCACATACTTTTTACCAATCGGCGCCCGCAATACTGATAATTTGGAAAGTGACATTTCTGATGAACGCCGATTGTTTTATGTGGTGCTTACCCGAGCAAAAAAAGAAATTGTTATTACATACGCAACTCATGGCACATCTGGCCGCGAGCTTTTGCCGAGTCAGTTTTTAGCCGAAATTGATCCAACATTGATTCACAAAGGTGCTGATGAAACCAAGTTTCCAAATGTGCAGACGACGATCGGACCAACTCCAGAAAGCGAACTTGATATTAAAAGTCGAGAATATCTTTCCGGAATTTTTCTCGAACATGGCTTTTCTGTGAGTGCACTTAATAATTATCTTGATTGTCCTTGGAAATTTTTCTTTTTAAATTTACTTCGAATTCCACGTGCTGAAGAAAGATTCCAGCTGTACGGCACAGCAATCCATGAAACCCTCCGAGTCTTTTTTGATGCATATAAAGAGGGAACAACAATGCCAAAAAAGGAATTGCTCTCTTTCTTTGAAAAATTCTTAAACCGCAAAGCTCTTTCTTCGCATGACTACGAATTGTTTTTAGATAAGGGAAAAGAATCACTTGGGGGCTATTACGATGCATACAAAGGTATCTGGCCAAAAAATATTCGCAATGAATTCAATATTTCTGGCGTGTATGTGCCGCTGGTTCTTGAAAAGGGAATTTTGAAAGACAGTCAGACTGAAACAAATATTTTGCTTCGAGGACAACTTGATAAAGTTGAATTTGTTGATGATTCAACGGTGAATGTGGTGGATTACAAAACTGGTACTCCAAAAAGCCGCCGAGACATTGAAGGAGATACAAAAAGCTCTGATGGAAACTACAAACGCCAACTTATTTTCTATAAAATTCTGATAGACCGACACGATAAAGAACGGTACCGAATGGAAACTGGTGAAATTGATTTTATTGAACCCAACAAGCAGGGAAAATATAAACGCGAAAAGTTTGTGGTGACTGATGAAGAGGTAGCGGCACTGGTTGAGATCATTAAAACCTCAGCGACTGAAATTCTCTCTCTTTCGTTCTGGAAAAAACAGTGTGAAGATCCTGATTGTGAATTTTGTGAGATGAAGAAGTTGTTTGTGGATGTGTTTAAGTAGTATAAATAATCATCTCTTTGAAAGGAGACTCTCGGAACCCGAGCAGCTACGATTTTGTGATGCGAAATTCTCCTCGGGTGAGAGGGAACAAAAAATCCCCGTGAGGGGATTTTTATGTGTGCTCCTGGAAAAGAGGTGATTATCGGTATTTATTACTTACTAAGGATGCCAATCAAATCTTCCATAAACTGCTGTGGCATTGCGCCGCTGACGCTGACTCGCATATTGTCATTTGAAATTGCAAAGAGGTCAGTTGGGAAGCCGTACTGAAGCACGTTCTTGATCAAGAAATCCTGAACTTCCTTTTTGTCGAAGGCTTTGTTGGCTACAAAAACGCTGTATGGAGTACCGCTACCGCCGCTATTGGTCGCATCTTCAACGCTTGCAGCTACGAGTCCTGTCATTTCACCGCTTGAAAGACATGTGTTAAATGTCGTGACGTCGAGACCAACTTCTTTTGCAATCTGTGGAAGCTTTGCAGGGTCGAGAGTGTCATTTGAGGTAGTTACTTCGTACACTCGATCAGTGTATTGCCAGAACTTAGCGTTGCCACCAAGTTTTC